>DATBYL010000174.1:0-9416 GCA_036513735.1 Candidatus Acidiferrales bacterium | reverse complement strand
GGCGCGAACCAGTTCCGATCCCTCCGCGATGGCCAGCTCGATGATCCGCGAAATTCACGCGATAGATTCAAACGTGCCCGTCTACGACATCAGCACAATGGATGCGCGCGTAAGTCGATCCCTCGCTCGGCAGAGATTTTCCATGGTCATGCTCGGAGCGTTCGCGGGTTTTGCATTGCTTCTTGCGGCCATCGGCGTCTACGGCGTGATGTCTTATTTGGTCACGCAGGGCACGCGCGACATCGGCGTGCGCATCGCGCTCGGAGCGCAGCAGTCCGACATTCTGCGCCTGGTGCTGAAGCAAGGCATGACACTCACGCTTGTTGGAATTATCGCGGGACTTGCCGGAGCAGCGGCGCTCAGCCGCGTTATGGGATCGCTACTCTTCGGCGTCGGCTCCACAGATTTCGTGACATTTTCCAGCGTGGCCGTATTGCTGACGCTCATCGCGTTTGCCGCGTGCTACATTCCCGCGCGGCGAGCGATGCGCGTGGATCCGCTGGTGGCGCTGCGGTACGAATAGGAAATTTGCTTGAGTGTTACCGATGTGATGCGGATGGCCGAATCTGAGAAAACAAATATATTAAGAAAACGAGGATAGCGATTCCAAGTACGGCGTTCAGCAGTCTCTTCCAGCCCGAAAGCTCCGATGATGGCGATACGGCCCGCCAAAGCAAGATCGCAGGGGCGACAATTATCAAGCCTAAGCGCGCAGCGACGATCAAATATGCCAGCCAACGCCAGTACCACATGTGTTAGTTTCCCATAAACTGCTCTTTTTGAAATCGGCAGTTTCGATGCACTTGTTACTCCCGCGCTCGCAGCGTAAGATAATTATTCGAGATTCACGCGCAAATGGCCACACCTTTCAACATTCTGCCCAGCGGTTCCGTTCCCGGCATGCCCGTGCCGCCGCCAAACGCTCATCCACGTCCGGATTGGTTGAAGGTTCGCTTCTTCGGCGGAGAAAATTATCAGGATTTGAAGAGCATTATGCGCACGCTGGGACTGCACACCGTCTGCGAGAGCGCGCGCTGCCCGAATATGGGCGAATGCTGGGATCATCGCACCGCAACTTTCATGATTCTGGGAAATATTTGCACGCGTACCTGCGGATTTTGCTCCGTTCCTTCCGGTAAACCGCTCGGCCCTCCGGAACAAGACGAGCCGGAGCGGGTCGCCGAAGCGGTTGCGAAAATGGGTTTGCGCTACGCCGTGGTAACTTCCGTGAATCGTGACGATCAACCCGATGGCGGCTCCGCAATCTTCGCGCGCACAATTACAGAAATTCGCCGGCGCGTTCCCGGATGCCGCGTGGAAGTTTTAATTCCCGATTTTCGCGGCGAATGGTCGGCGCTGGGAACAGTTTTGGAAGCGCGGCCTGACGTGCTGAATCACAATATGGAAACTGTGCCGCGCCTCTATCGCGAAGTTCGCAAAGGCGCGATTTACGAACGCTCGCTGGAATTGTTGCGCCGTGCGAAAGAATTTTCCGCGGAAATCCCCACGAAAACCGGAATGATGCTCGGCCTGGGCGAAACGCGCGACGAAGTGATCGCCGCGATGTCCGACCTTGCCGCGCAACGTACGGACATCCTCACGCTCGGCCAATACATGCAGCCGGATCGCGAACACCTGCCCATCGTGCGATACGTCCATCCCGATGAATTCGCGGAGTACAAACAAATCGGCGAGCAAATGGGATTCAAACACGTTGAGTCCGGCCCGCTAGTGCGATCCTCGTACCACGCGTTTGAGCAATCTGAATCCGCGCGGAGCTAATCCTCGCCCCTACGTCGCCCCAACCATCACTAATCCTTCTTTCACCAATGTTTGCACTCGCCCCTTACTCGCGCTCTCTGACGCAGGCAATGCCGCCGCCAAGTTTTCCGCCGCACGATAACTCGCCGCTGCGCGTTCGTTCCTTCCGAGCAGCGCATTCAAATTTCCCACGAACAGCGGAAAAATCGGATTCTGCGGATATTGCGCCGCCAGCGGCTCCATAACTTTCAGCGCCAGTTCGTATTGCTGATCGTAGTACCGCAAATTTTTCGACAAATAAAATCGCGCGTCCACGCCGGTCAGTTCGCCATTAACCATCGCGTCTTCCAATTGCTTAACGCCCAACAGTTTATCGCCGGCGGGCAGCCCCATGATCGCGCGCAACATTCGCGCGATGCCCGTGAGCGTATCCACATAATAATTGTACAAACCCAATCCAGTTTTCGCGTCCGCCAGCGACGGATCCATTTCCATCGCGCGCATCAAATGTGTCCGCGCTTTCACCGCGGCCTTTGCCGTCGCGCGATTTTCCTTGCGAATTCCCAGCATGCGCACGCGCAGCACGTACCCCATTCCCGCGTAAAGATGCATCTCCGCGCTTTCCTTCACACGTAATTGATTTTCCGCCAGCTCCGCAACTTTGTCGGAGAGCGCGAGATACGCGTCGTCGCCCGCCGTCGGCTCGTGCTTCCAGAGGTCAATGTGATTCCACTTAAATTCCAGCGCGCCGCAATAAATCCGCCACCATTGCGCTTCGGCCTCCAGCAAATATCCCAGCGGATATTCCGGCCGCGAATTTTCCATCCGACGAGCGATCACAATCGCGGCTTCCGCATTTCCGCGATAGAGGGCGTCCAGACTGTCATGCGCTTCGGAAGGAAATGCAGAATGCGAAGCCACAGTTGGTGACTGAGCCGCTCCGCGCGAACTCTGCGCAAAACACGCGCTCGCCGCGCACAAACATAACGCAATAATCAGCGCCGCCGTGGACGCCACTAAAATTCCGCGAATTGAACTCCGCATCATCACGCAGCATTCTACTTCAATCGGAATTTGGTCAGGGAAACTACGTAGCACTTAACTTGGAGAGAGCGGAAACTTTGAATATCTAAGCGCCAGCTTATTCCAAATCATACCTAGGACGATACCGACGACAAGCACAACGAGGGAATCTGCGATTACACCCGTCCACACAAATCCCTCGCCACCGGCGAAGCCGCCTTCGTGGAAAAGCGTGAACGGAATACCATCCGGACGAAAACAATCCGAGCAGGTGCCCATGCGCGCGAAGTGAAAGTTATTTGCTATACCAAGCGCACAACCCGAGAACAGGAGACCAACGCCGTACCGTTCGGTGGTCGTAATTCTTCGTCGTGCTCTCGCTTCCGGCACTAACAAACTGTGGACCCACCAGGCTACAGCGGCCAACCCGCAGTCTATCGCCGCATCAAATATTGCCTTTAGCGAGAAGCCAAGCAGGAACTCGATCAAAAAAGACTCACTGTGGAAATGAAGCGCGCTAAAGCCGCGCCAGACCGCCGTCCCTTCCCATCCCAGAAAACCAAAAGCATTATAGAACTCGGGAAAATATTTGGCTCCGATAATCGCCGCAATAGTAACCGCCTTCAGAAATCCATAGCATCCCCAAATCCAAAGCCAACGCTTTCTGGTTCTTGTCAGCCAGCGCAGTGCTTGCCACTTGAATCCGCTCCAGCAGATAAGGAGTATGAATGCCAGGAGAACGGATCCGAAGAGCCACGTATCAAGCAGCATGTGCAAGATCCACATTGGGTTTCCGCCCAATAGTCTATGCGACGAGAAGCATCAGCTCAACCGCACGGCTCTAACACCTAAATTCCCCCATCTCAATGCTATCCTACCCACTCGCCATCCCAGCGACCGCCAACAGTGGCCCACTCAACTCCAACGCCCAGCTCGCCTAACGACCACTCGCTCGAACGCGGCCTCGGCCTGATGCCCGCCACGGCGCTGAACATGATCGATATGGTCGGCATCGGCCCTTTCATCGTGGCGCCGCTGGTGATTACGGCGATGGGCGGCCCGCAAAGTTTGCTCGCGTGGGTTGCGGGCGCGGCGCTGGCGTTGCTCGACGGCTTCGTGTGGTCGGAACTTGGCGCGGCAATGCCCGAAGCGGGTGGCAGCTATATTTTTCTGCGCGAAGCGTACGGCCCCGGAAAATGGGGCAAACTTTTTTCATTTCTTTTAATCTGGCAGACACTAATTCAAGCGCCGCTGGTCGTCGCATCCGGCGCAATCGGATTTTCACAATACCTCACCTATTTAGTTCCGCTCACCGCGCTGGAACGCAAAGCAATTTCCGGCGCGCTGGTGATCGTGCTGGTAATTTTGCTCTACCGGAAAATCACCACCATCGGAAAAATTTCCATTCTGCTTTGGACGGGCGTGATCGGCACCATGGCCTGGGTAATTTTCGGCGGGGCGACGCATTTTAATGCGAAACTCGCGTTTACTTATCCGCCCGGCGCGTTTAGCTGGTCGTGGGTTTTCTTCGCGGGGCTTGGCGCGGCCACCGTGAATACTGTTTACAGTTATTGGGGCTACTACAATATTTGCCAGCTCGGCGGAGAAATTCGCGATCCCGAGCGCAACATTCCCCGCGGAATTTTTCTTTCCATCGGCGGAATCGCAATTCTTTATCTGGCCATGCAGACCAGCCTGCTCGGAGTTCTGCCCTGGCGCGAAGCCGCAAAATCCGATTTCGTAATCAGCGCATTCATGGAGCACATTTACGGCGCGCGCGCCGCGCAAGGCGTTACGGTAATGATTTTGTGGATCGCATTCGCATCATTATTTGCCGCGCTGCTTGGATACACGCGCGTTCCCTACGCCGCCGCGCGCGACGGCAATTTTTTCGCCGCTTTCGGGCGGGTGCATCCCACGAAAAAATTCCCTCATGTATCCTTATTAGTGTTGGGCGGCGCGGCTTTCGTCTTCAGCCTGCTGTTCAAACTGGGCGACGTAATCAAAGCCATTCTCGCCATGCGCCTGCTCGTCCAATTTATCGGGCAAGCCGTGGGCGTAATGATTTTGCGGCGGCGCTGGCCCGAAAAGCGTCTGCCTTATAAGATGTGGTTGTATCCGCTGCCCGCTTTGATAACAATTCTCGGCTGGGCCGCGCTTTTCATTGCCACAGGAAAACGTTTCGCAATAGGGGGACTCATCGTGATCGCTGCGGGAATTTGCGTGTACATGGTGCAAGCGTTCGTGCGCCACGAATGGCCATTCGGCGCGCCGGTAATTCCGGCGAAAGATCAGGTGACCCGATGACGCTCCGCACACGGTTGAGTTACGCATCTCGAAAGAAAATTTTCGCCGCCGCTGCATCGGCGCTCGCTCTTATATTAATGTTCAGCGCGATTCCGTCCCGCGCGCAACGCCCAGCGAAAGATCCGAACGGCGAAAGTTTGCCCGACGCCATCGAAGCAATCGATCGCGCACGCGTCGCCACGCGCGTTCTCTTCATCACCGCGCATCCCGATGACGAAGCTTCCACGCTGCTCACGTATTTATCGCGTGGTGCCGGCGACGATGTTGCGCTGTTGACGCTGACGCGCGGCGAAGGCGGCCAGAACGCCATCGGCTCAGAACAAGGTCCGCGCCTCGCCATAATTCGCAGCGCCGAACTGAATGCCGCCGCGCAAACCTACGGCGCAAAATTATTTTTCACTCGCGCGCCGGATTTCGGCTTCTCAAAAACAATGGAAGAAACTTTGAACATTTGGGGAGACACCGCAACCGCCGACATGGTCCGTGTAATCCGCACATTTCGTCCGGACATCGTCATCAACGGATGGGGCGGAGTTCGCGGCGGCCACGGAAATCATCAGGCCTCTGGATTTCTCGTTCCGAAGGCCGTCGAACTAGCCGCCGATCCAAAAGCGTATTCCGATCAATTCAAAGAAGGCATCGGCTCGTGGAAAGTTGGATTGCTTCTACAGCAAGGCGGCCGCGGCGGCAACGGGGCAACTGTCACTCTTCCTGTAAATGATATTTCGCCGATCTGGGGCGAATCCTACGGCGAAATCGGCCGCGCCGGATTCGCAAATCAGCGCTCGCAAGGAGTTGTTGCGTTCACAAATTCCGCATTTCTGCGACGCCCCGCTTCCATTCAACGCGCGGATGGCGGCGCTCTCGACATGAAAATGATCGCTCAGCCGATCAAATCGCTCGCGGATCGATATCCATCTTGGCGTAAGGAACTTCAGCCGGGGCTGAATGAGATTGATGCTGCGCTCGTCCGCGCACGCACCGCAGCTCTCGCACTGGACTGGCCGCGGGCAGTGAAAGAATTAGCCGCTGCCGGAAAAAATATTGCGCGCATCGATTCGGCCGTATCATCTCGAGACATTTTTGGTCTCGTACCCGACTGGGACAACATCGTGTACGAAATCTTCCGCGAACGCGCCCGCATCGATCACGCCCTGACCATCGCCGCAGGCGTTCGCATGATCGCGCAATCCGACCGCGCCAATCTCGTCGCCGGAGAAACTTTCACAGTGCGCGTCGAAGCGTTGCATCGCGACAATATTCCCAACGCGGATTTCGCAACGCCTTCGCTCGTTTTGCCCTCGAACTGGCAAGCCGCCGCGCCAACGAAAGATCAAAACGACGCGTGGGCAATTCAAGTCACGCTTCCGAAGGACGCAACTGCTCCACACGGCGCCGCCGACTGGATGTTCCCCTTCGCTCCGCCCCTAGTCGAAGCGCGCGAGCACTCCACAATCGAAGGCTACTCATTTGATTCCGACACTGTCGTGCAAGCGCAACGCTTCACCACGACAACCGTCATCACCGAACAATTGCGCGTCACTCCAGCCGTCGGACTCACCCTCGAGCCGAACGAATTTCTTCTAGCCGAAAATCCGAAGGCACCCGGCGCGGCACATCAGCCGTTTGAAGTTTTAATTCGCGTGCATTCCTACTCCAGCGATGCTCAGCAATTAAATGTCGGCCTTGATGTTCCCGCCGATTGGCACGCTTCCGCCACGCAGCCAACAAATCTCGCCCCAGGCGCCGATGAACTTCTGCGTTTCACCGTAACTCCTTCCGCGAAATTACCCGCTGGTGACTACGAATTAAATGCTTGGGCCAAGCGCGGCGCGGATACATTCCGCACCAGCATCGAGCCGCTGCCATCGCTCCCAACATTTCTTTGGAGCGAGCCTGCCGTCGCTCCCGTCCGCGCATTTCCAATCATCGTGCCGGAAAAATTGCACGTCGGTTACGTCGCCGCGGATATCGATCTCGTTCCCGAAGCCATTCAGCGCCTCGGAATTCAAGTTGACCTTCTCGATTCCGCCGCGCTCACTTTCGGCGATCTAAAACGCTTTGACGCCATCGTCATCGGCATTCGCGCTTACGAATTGCGCGGTGACGTGCTCGCCAACAATCAGCGCCTGCTCGACTACGCCAATAATGGCGGCACGCTGATTTTGGAATACGAGCGCGACGGTTTCTGGGGCAATTTGAAAACGCAGATCACTCCGTATCCCGCGAAAATGGAAGGCGGCACGCTGCGCATCACCGACGAAAAGTCCGACGTGAAATTTCTGACGCCGGATTCGCCGCTTCTGAATTTCCCAAATAAAATTACACAGGATGATTTCAAAGGTTGGGTGCAGGAGCGTGCGAATTATTTGTGGTCCAGTTACGACCCGCATTATCAGGCCGTCCTCAGCATGCATGATCCCGGCGAAGCCGACCTTACCGGCTCGCTCGTTTGGACGCGCTACGGCAAAGGCGTTTATATTTACGCCGCGCTGGAATTTTTCCGCCAGTTGCCCGAAGGAAATCCCGGCGCGTATCGGCTGTTCGTAAATTTGCTAAGCCAATCACGCGCGAAATAATTTCTCTCGCCAGGATCGCACACAAGTTGCACGCGTCACAATTGTTGCCGCGTTCGCCATCGAGTGTGAATCGCGCGCTTCCAACATAATTCCTCCGTGCTATCTTTCTTCGGAGGCAGCAGGAGGGGGGAATATGCCATCCATTCAAGCAAATTCACGAACGCTTAAGTTTATTGCGTTCACTTTTGCGGCGTTCGCATTTCTGTTTGTATCAGCCGCGCCAACTCACGCTCAGAGAACCAAAATAAAACAAGTGCCGGAACCTCCGGGCCCTCCCGTTGCCGAAAATCACGTGATCGATCTGGATATTTCAAAAATGCTTGGCGCGTGGCAAATGGGTGACGCCCAGGAAATGCACAAATTTTATGCCGACGATGTTGTGGTTGTAAGCGGCGCGTGGGAGGCGCCGATTTACACCTGGGCGAATTATCTCCCGTCGTACCAAAGCCAGCACGCGCGCATGTCCTCACCTCGTATTGATCGCACCAATACCGTCGTCAGAATAAAAGACAATTCCGCGTGGGCAACGTATCAGTGGGAGTTGAGCGCTTTCGTGGATGGAAATAAAATTGTCGCGCGTGGTGACACAACTCTCGTGTTTGAAAAGCGCGATGGCGTTTGGCTCATCGTGTTGAATCACACATCCATCACGCCCGATGCCACGCCCGCGCCGGCGCAAAAATCCGGCGCGCAATAATTTACAAATAAAAATTCGCGGGCATCACAGATCGCCGATTGTCAGTTGTGCGCGTTCATCCCCTGCCACAACCACAATCCAACAATCAGCAGAGTCAGCGCGCCATCCAGAATTCCCAGAACCATCAGCGGCTTCGCAAGTCTCACCAACTTGCTTACGATCGCGTTTTGTTCCTGAGCGCCCGGCGAAGGTGTGCTTCCCAAATACATTTGTTCTTCTTCTCGACTGGCCAGCCACGCCCGATACCCGAGCAGCGCCACCCAAATAAATGTCAGCACCGCCCAGCCTAACGACAACTCCCCTAACCATCCCGTCATAAAAGCATCCATGGCATCCTCCCCGTTCCGGTCGGATCGCCCGCGAAATATTTCGCGGGCACATAGAGCCCAATTCTGCGCGGATTATACCGCTATGCGGTGGTCGTGGCACAGCCATTCTTGGGTGTGAAGGTTTTTCTGCGTACGGGCGGGTCCGTCCTTGTGAATCAGGACCCGCCCGTCGCGCGCAATCCCTTCTACTTATTAATATCCTCCTTATTCTCCAACCGCTTTATGAACACATCCACCTGCGGCTTCAACTGTTCCGGCGCCGACTCGCGGCACAACTTCATTTCCTTCACTGCCGTATCGAAATCACCTTTCGCAACGGCCAACCGCGAAAGTTCGTTGTGCGCCATCCAACTGTTCGGATCCTTCTTCACATTGACGCGGAAAATTTCCAGCGCCTCATCGTTTTTCTTTGCATTCTGCAATTGACGCGCATACGTATGCACCTGTTGCTGCGTTCCCAGCGTCATCGCCTTCGCACGCGCGGCCTTGGCATCATCCGTACGATTCAAAGCGTCCAGCGCTTGCGCTCGATCCATTTCATTTTCAAATCGATCTTCAATCGCAATTGACCGGTCCGCATCCTTCAACGCTTCGTCCGCGCTCATTTTGTTGGCCATCAAATATTCTGACGCTTCCGACCACGCCGGCCACTCATATTGCGCCCGCGCGCGCAGTTGATTGTGCAAACTCGCCAGCACGGTTCCGTTCGTATCCACTTCC
>DATBYL010000173.1:0-18919 GCA_036513735.1 Candidatus Acidiferrales bacterium | reverse complement strand
ATTCGCCAGCCGTTAAAATCTTCCACATCCGCGGCGGCCACCGGCCGCAGAATTCCTTCGGCCTCCAACCCTTCTAGCGCGCCAGCGACAGCATCCGGATATTCGGCCGGCTTTACAATCCACCGCACATTGTTTTGCCGTAGCCATCGTTGCATTGCTTCCGGCGTTGCGTAGTCCTCGGAATAAAGATCCCAATTAGAATCGGGATCGCCAACCACAAAATTGATCCGCAGATAGTAAAGGTGTTGAAAAAAAACAAGAGTGGCGTCCGGCTTTCCGTTCAGTAGACGGTTTGCAAACGAAGTTCCCTGATAGTTCGGCGCTTCGCGCTCCAGAAAATGATCGCGCGACTCCAGGCCAACGCTGACCGGCAGAAAATCCCGGCCATATGCCAGAAAAGCTCCTGCTCCAAGAAACAAGAAAAGCGCCACGGATGCATTACAGATCACACGAACGAACGGCCGGCCGATTTTGGAAGCAGTCTCAACACCAGCAAAAATAATCGCAAGTGCAATTCCGAAAACGGGCAGCAAAAATCTCCCCATCTGCGAAGTCGCTACGTTCGAGACGAACATCGCGGCCCACACCCACGCGGCCACTCGAAAAAGCGGCCCGCGGCGATAGGCAATCACAAGCAGCGGAGCAAACACCAAGACGGTCGGTCCGAAATAATGTCCCACGCCATAGATCTGCCCATCCAGAACCACGCGGAATGGATATTCCAACCATCCCAAAAATCCCGGATGCGCCGACGATTTGTGCGTGTCGGTCAACGTCGCAGCAAGTGTGAATGCGTTCATTTTTTGTGGTGAAAACACATTAGACGCGTAAGGAAAAAATGGGTTACCCGTCCAAATTGTGTTGCGAATTAATGGCGCAAGTCCCGCCGCGAACGCAGCCAGCGAACTGACCGCCGCAAGCCAGAACGATCGGCACTCAAAAAGAAAAACCGCTGTCAGAGCGACGGGAATTATCCACGCCGGATACTTCGCGCCTGCCGCTGCTCCGGCAAGAAATCCGGCCAGCGCCGCCCATCGCACGGATCGCAGCGCAATCCCGCGCGCGGCGGCAAGCACCGCGAGAGTTGTGTAAAACATCATCCAAATATCGGGCGAGCCTGAGACCGACATCTGCCAGAACGAAATCGGCGAAAGCAGGAAAACAAGTATGACAATCAGGCTGCGCTCAAGTGACATCCAATTACGCGCCAGAACGTACAATGCCGCCGCCGAAAAAACTCCGCCAAGAAAAATCATTCCCATCGAGAAATGATCTGAGCCGAGCGCCAGTCCGAGTGCGATCAGCATATGCGCCTGGCCAACTCCAAAAGAACTTGCGATCTCATAGATGGGCGCGAGGCCGTGTTGCAACCATAATAAAGGGGTCGTGAAGTGATAATGCAGAGCGTCGGATCCGGTCAGCGGCGCCATCGCCATCAACGCTTCGAGCGTTAGGACAATGGAGATCGTCAATACCAGCGCGGTTCTAAAGCGAGATTTTCCCAAGTCCGCAAGAAATTTCCGCACAGTGACAAAAAGTTCCGGCACAATCTTCCATTCCGCGCCGGCGGAAATTATCATCACCGCGAACAAAATTCCCAGAGTGCCGCGCCGTAGCCATCCTTCAGCCAGTAACGCAAATACTGCGAGTTGCAATAAGGCAAAAGAAAGTCCGGCGGAAAGCAAAGCTCGTTCGAGAGCTCCCGGAATGTTCGCGCCGATCCATTTGAGCACCCGCGCGCCGAACGCGATTGCGATCAGCCCCAAAAGGACTGTTGTGGCCAACCATCCAATTGTGTTCAGGATTGCCATAGGCGCAGTGCCGCGCGATCAGGAAGTGGCCATGCGAGCGTGTCCGGAATCCACGCCCGCGAATTTCTTTTTCCAGAATTCAATCGTCAGACGCAGTTCGTCGTTCAGTCTAATGCGTCTGCAAAATTTTTCGCAGACGCTCGCGAAACATCTCGTAACCATATTGTTCTCGCGCCCAATTCCGGCCGGCTTCGCCCATTTGACGCGCCCGCTCAGGATTCGCCAGCAATTCTACCAGCGCCTGAGCAAGTTTCGCGGCATTCACGGGGTCCACCAACAATCCATGTTCGCCATCGTGAATAAATTCCGGTGGCGCTCCAACGTTTGGCCCTACCACGGGTTTCCCGTGCGCCATCGCTTCCAGAAAAACAATTCCGAATCCTTCGCCGCGCGGCGCTCGCGGATCCAGTTCCGTTCGCGCGGGAAGCGCGAAAACTTGGCACTCATCATAACAGGACTGTAACTCCGCGCTGGAAACGCCGCCTTTAAATATTACCGAACTTGCGAATCCCATTTCCCTCCCGCGCTCTTGCAACCGCGCGCGATCGTCCCCATCGCCGACAATAATGTACCGCGCTTGCGGAATTTCACGCAGCACGGCGGCCCACGCATCCAGCATCACGTCATGGCCTTTGTACCTTTCAGACGCGGCAAGCCTTCCAACCGTCAGCACGGTCGGTGTGTTCGCGGATTCAACAACGTTCGCCGACTTTTTCGACTCTGGCGAATCATCAGCTAAATACGTAGGCGGCAGAAAAACAGATTTACATTTCTCTAAACCGTGCCTGGCGTTCGCCGCTTCCAAAGTGAATTTGCTGTTTACCACAAGTTGTTGCGCTCCACGTAAAGCTTCGACTTTCGACAGCGCCAGTTCGCACCAAACTTCAATGCCGTGGAGTATCACCCAGTACGGTGCGCCCGTGATTCGATGAATTATTCGCGCCACCTCAGAAACTCCCAGGTGGGTGCATATAACCAATTGCGGCCGCCAGAAAATTGCAGCGGCAATGGCGTTCAGCAGAAATCGAATCTTTGTGATGCTTCCAAGCGCCGCGTTTCCATCCGCGCGCGCAGTTGGTTCCGCGGGCACCGCAACCATCCGAACATTTTCAGTGCCGTTAATTTCACCGAGCGCGCGCGCCAGCGCCGCGGTGTAATTCTGAATTCCGCCGGTGCCGCCCATGGGCGGCGCAAGCACGAGAATTTTCATTTCACTCCAGCGCTTTCGAGCGTTGGTTTTCCGGATCGGAAATATTCTTTCAGGCGCAGAATCGGCCGTTCAAAACAAAACCAAGAAATTGACGCGAACAAAAATACTCCTGCAAATGCGGCGAAAATTATCAGCAGCTGCCTGGGGCCAGAATAATATGGCTTGCCCCAAATCCGCCGCGCCGCAACCCCTACGCCCATAAAAATCGGCACATGAATCAAATAAACTCCATAACTTATTCTGCCGATGTAAACCAGCCAGCCTTGCGTCAATGCGCGGCCCACAAAAGTATTTGCCGGATTGGCCATCAATGAAAGCGCCAGGACGCCCGCGAATGCAGCGGCGAGAAATGGATAACTATAAATCGTGCTCTCGCTGCCCCAATCGACAAGCGCGATAGCAACTCCCGCAAGCCCGATCGTGACCGCCATCATTCCTCCGCGCGCCCATTTTGCGGGAGTGCATTTGTCGGAGCGCAGCCAGAGAGCGGCGAGTCCTCCAGCGGCGAGCGGTTCCAGCCGGCACAACGTAAAATTGTGAACGAAATCCAACGGAGCGCCACGATAAGAGCTGACCACGCGGAAGCAGAATGAAAACACAATCATGCCCAGAAGAATATTCCGAAGACTTTTCCGGCCGCACAGAAAAACTACCGGCGCCCAGAGCATGTAGTACTGCTCTTCAACGGCAAGGGACCAGGTGGGCGTGAGCGGAACGGAAGGATTGAAATGATAAAAAAGATTCTGTGTATAGCTGACGTAATAAGGCCACGTGTGTCTGTCAGTGGAGAGAGTATGCTCCGGAAAAATCAGCGGGAAGAAAACAAAGAATAAAAAAAGGATGCCGTAATACAGCGGCCAGATACGCAACGCTCGGCGTGCATAAAAGTTTTTGAAGTATCCGGGCAGAGCTTTTGTGTCCAGCAGAATTCCCGTGATTAGAAAACCCGACAGAACAAAAAACAAATCCACGCCCGTGCGTCCATATTGAAAAATGTTCGCGAAGCGGATCGAATTCAAATACGTCAGATGAGCGAAAAGCACGGCAAGGATTGCGATGCCGCGCAGTCCGTCGAACTGCGGGATATATTTCGGAATTTGAATTCCGCCGCGCATTTGTTCACTCATCGATTCGGTCGCGCCCGCGTTTGGATCTGTAATAACGAGTTGATCATCTGTTGCAGCAGCGCGCCATTTCTATCCCATGTGTATTGTGCGGCCCTCTTCGCGGCCGCCAATCCCATCTGACTCCGCCACTCAGCGTCGCTCGCCAGTCGAGCAAGCCATTCTGAAAGAGTTTTTGCGTCAGTTGGATTTTCCAAAACCAGTCCATCTTTGCCGTGATGAATAATTTCACTCACGCCGGAGTTCCGCGTCGTAATCACCGGCATCCCGCACGCCATCGCCTCCGCAGGTGGCAGCGAGAACGTGTCTTCGAGTGACGGTCCCGCATACGCGTCCGCCGCAGCGTAATAAAATTCCACGTCCGCGCGCGGCGGGAAGAAATGCACGCGCCCTGATAATCCATGCTGTTCGACAATCCCCTGATACGCCGCGATCGAGTCCGTGCCAACCACCAGCACGTGAACTCGATGTTCTCGCATCATCGCCACGGCTTGCAGCAGACAGTCCAAGCCTCTATTTCTCCAATCATTCCCGATAAATAGAACTGCGAAGGAATCATCGGCCAGCCGCAGCTCTGTTCGCGCACCGGGGCGCAGTTCTTTCCGCCGTTGCGGATTAAACTTCGCGGAATTTATTCCGTGATAGATCACGCTCAAATGTTTTTTCTCGCCAAAGCGCGCTCGAATATCTTGCGCGCCTTTTTCTGAAACCGCCGCCAGATAAATATCTTCCCGGCCATAGACTTTCCCTTCCAGGAATTCAATCAGGCGATAATAAATTCGGCGGTGCAAGTCCAGCGGCCACGCTGTCGGTCGATTCGCGTGCGCTGGCGATCCCGCCCTAATCGTTCCTTCCGCGCTAAGCGAACGCGCCATTTGCTCGCGCACTTTGCTGAACAAAACGTGCACGCTCACCACATCCGCATCCAAACAATTCACTCCGGGAGAATAAATTACGTCCGGCGCAATGCCGCGGAACTTCGCATCGCGCCAGCGCTGAAAACGATTCGCGCAAAACCACCAGCTATAAGCAAATAAATGCGGGCCGCCCACCGCCGGAACGCGGTGCCAGGTAATTCCGGTTAGATCGACATCTTCAACGCGGGAACTGTAAAGGTGAATTTCGTAAACGCCGGCGAGGTGTTCAATTTGTTCGGCCACGCATCGCTCGGTGCCATGGCGCTTGTCAACGAACGGCGAAACAACCACCAGCCGCGGCCTACGGACCGGCGTCGGCATGAGAAAGAGTGGCTCCCTGTAATTCCAGAGCTTCTTCTTCCTGACTTTGGAGTTGTTGTTGCCTCTGCAATTCCGCCGCATTCCTTCGCGCCTGATCTTCGGAAAGAAGGCCCGGCAAACGGAACAGCATTCCGATGATCAACCACAGATATGCGCAGGTCAAATAATTCTGGTAGGTATTTAATCCATAAAACGTGAAAGGGCCAAGCAGCATGAACGCATACCAGAAAATCGCGAAGCCAATCGGAAATAAAGCCGTCTGTTTCAATTTCCGCACAACTTTCCACGCTGAAAAAATCAGACCGAACGTCCACAATGTCCACAGGATGGGCCCCAGCGCTCCGAACTCGATAATCAATGTGCCATAACCGCTTTCCGCTCCGAGGCCGAGCGCGCGTACGCCGGTTAGTTTCGTCACGTATTGTGAACCGAGCGAAGCTATTCCGGTCCCGTTACCTGTGATCAAGTTCGGTTGACTCGAGATTCCCTCCAAGTTTTTTAACGGGTATTCCCAGATGCGATAGCCTAACTCGTAATTCGAGCTCGAAGGCGACAGCGTCTCGCTATAGAAGGCCCACCGCGCTTTCACTTCTTCAGGGAAAAATAGTACCGCTATTAAGATCGCCACTCCCGCAAAAGTCGCCATCCAACGTATAGCTTTTCCCACCCGGAATGCCTGCCGTTGTCGCCGTGGTGCTCCCCAAAAAAGCGCAAGGCCCAGCACGATGGCGTCAATTACCATGTAAACGTTGGTTCCACGTGAGCTGCTCATGATCGTCGCGAGCGTCACAATCCCGACCGCCACATAAACCACTCCGCGTCCGCGTTTGGTACGGAACAGTAGATAGCCCGCGGTGCCAAAAGCCAGAATAAACAGCAACGTCAGAAACATGCCAAACCGTCCGTCACTTACGAATACGGACGTGGAGCGGCTGGCCATCAGGTGCGATTGCGGCGCCTCGCGACTCAGATGGGACAGGTCGTAGAGCTCCGGCGCCATTCCTTCCGGATTTAGAAAACCGCCGCCGCCGAATGATTGCAGTACGCCAAGCCCGGCCACAATAATTGCAATCCACATGTTCAGAATCAAAACTTTGTGGAGATCTGCTTCGGTCCGAAGAATTGCGTAGCCCGCATACATCAGCGGAACGTAGTAAAAATACGTTTTCATTCCCAGAAGGCCAAAAACGAAAGTCGGGGAATGCGGATTAAAGACCTGTGCCAGGGCCATCCAGAAAAAAATGGCCAGCCAGAACATGAAAGGAGGCTTAAAGACAAGAAGCTGATTCTTACGGCGTGCCAGCAACATCGAGAAATAAGTGATTCCGAGGATCGCGTCTTTCGCGAAGAAAATAATTATGCTGTTCCCAAGATACTTGCGAATCGTATCTTCCAGCACCAGCCAGCACAGAAAGATAACCAGCCCGCTTCGCCAGTCTTTTAGGATAACCATCGTCATCATCACGCCCAGAACGCCGGCAACGGATAAAGTCATGTAGGTGGTATTGTTCGTAATAACCCACTGGGCAACGGTATACGTGAAATAGAAAAGACCAACCATCATGGCGATGGTTCGTACCAGCCGCGAATCGAGCACTCCAGAGGTGAGGTTTGACATTCGCTATCCGTAAAAAGTCATTCTCCCACGAATCAGGTTTAAGGGAGCGGCCATTGTCACAGCCTAGTGGACAACTCTTGCAACGACCCGAGTAATGGCTTTCCGAAAGATCACTTCTCGCGACGTTGGCTCTCCGTCAATGCCAAATATCTGATAGCCAACGGATTCGAGTTCATTTAGCGCCGCATTTGGGTCTCCACCGTTTGCGAGCAAAATCTCGTTGTGCAATTCAAGAAACACCAGCGGCATAGAGTCCTTTAGCGTTGTTCGCGCTCCGCGCACAACCGTTGCCTCGAAACCTTCGACATCAATTTTGAGATGCGTTGGCGGACCGAACGACCTGCTTAGTTGATCTACGGTAGTCGTATCGAGATGTGTAAGTTCATTCCGGTCGCGGCCCGGCGCGGCCACGAAATAATGATCCGAAAGGACTCCTGCCGCTAGCATATCTATGCCGTCCGCACTGTCACTGGCGGCTGCGCGGATGGTGCGAATGCGATCCGACCAATTATTCAGCCTGGCTTGCAGGTTGACCATCCGGAGCGCTTCAGGCGAAGGATCTACTGCCAGCGCGTTACCCTGAAAGTGCGCGGCCACAAGGCTAAAGATGCCGAAGTGGGCGCCAACATCAAATAAACTCATTCCGGGACTGCAATGCGAAATGAAATTCCTAAACTCCAAGGCTTGATCCGGATCGCCGAGTTGGGACTGAACGGCGACACGATATGCACTGGGATGACAAACAATTCGTAAGTCTGGCCCGAGCTGCAGAGTTTTTCTAGACCCGGTGGCAAATCTACCCGAATCCCATAACCACGTTGCAGACTTTGTCGGGGAGCGCAGCCAATTCCGTAACGGTCTTGGCGTTATTGTGCGAATAACCCGTTTTAATCCATTAGAGCTCATATCGCGCAGCTGCTCCAAGATAAGCATTCTGGCACAGCGGAATACTAAAGAGTAGATATTCGCCGAGGCTTTACCCGCGCTGAGGGCGGATGCCGCTTACTACCGTATGTCTCGCGACGTTTGTGCTTCCGGCATAGTATTTGGGCTGTTTCCAGCCGTAACACTCTCGTATTTGAATCTGTGTCCGAAGCGGACAAATTTTTGTTCAAACAGCCACCACGATATTTGAGCGAGAGTAATGGTTAATACCAGCGCGGCCAGCGTTGTCCACAGGTCCGGCCGGTTTTGCAGGAACGGACCATGATGGCGGAAATAGGCCATGCAAAGTCCATACACAAGCACATGGATTAAATACGTCGCGTACGCAATTTTGCCCAGGCCCATTAGCCATCGCTGCCGCATAGCACGTCCTAGCCAGCTATTTGGATGCATCAGCACCAGAAGCAGTGCCGTCAAATAAAATAGAGCGAGCCAGTCATAACCGACGGATGCTGTTGGGATGGAATAGTAGCTTGATGTACTTGTGAAGTAAGCGAGTCCAGCCCCCCAAAATGCGAACAAACACCACAGCAGCCGGCGCCGCGTGACAAGAATATTCCACACACCAGGACGACGAACTGCCCAGGCCGCCAATGCTCCAAGCAGGAGCGCGTCCATGCGAGAGGGAAGCAATGCATAAAGAGCGGTTTGCATGTGCGGCCACCAAATGAGCAGCGCAACTCGAAACACAGGCGCTGCCAGTATGCCGGCCAGCAGTAGATAGGGAAGTGTCGCCGGACGAAGGAATCGAATCACCGCTGGAAGAGTCAGATAAAGCTGCTCTTCAATTGCGAGTGACCAGGTGATCGCGAGTGCTGCCGGCCCCAAAGTATTGAAATGAGCCATCCAGAAGTTCTGAGCGAACGTGAGGTAGGAATACCAGGGCATCGGAAAATTAAACATCCAGTTTAAAAGCGCCAAATGTGATGGGTAGACGAATCGATAGCAAAGCGCAATCAAACCGCAAAATATCAAATAGACCGGCAGTATCCGGCACGCTCGCCGAACGTAAAAAACCTTGAAGTAATTTGAGGAAGAACGCGCATCCAGTAAAATGCCGCCAATCAGGAATCCGGAAAGAATGAAAAATAAATCCACGCCGGACCACGAAAGGCGCGTCGCGATCTGTAGGTAGGCCAGCGGAGTTGGCCGCTGCACCGTTACCGCGGCGGTGAAATAATGCGTGATAATTACCAGGCCGATGGCCACGCCGCGAAGCCCATCCAGTTCCGGGATGCGCCGGCCGGAACGCAGAAGAGAATATCTTTCCGAATCCGTGGAATTATAATTTGGTTGCAATCGTATTCGCTCTTCCAATCAAGTAGAGATTTTCGCATAAGCGGGTGCGAGCTAGCAGCTAATTGCGCTAGCATCCTCAAGGCTCGAATTTGTCGCGTTTATTCTTGTCGCGGCATACGATGCGAATGATTCGATTTTGCGATGTGGCGCCGCCTTGCTTAGTATCTGGGTCGATATGCTCATGTATGAAAGGTGTGCACTGATAGGGTACGGACTGATACTATACAGTGTTAGGTTAACTATTGCCCGATGAATACCCACATACCAGCTGACCGTAAGCGTTCGCCGTGGAAACTTGCGGCTGAATTGCTTTTCGTGGCCTGGGTTATTGTCGTGGATATTTTGTATTACTCCCAATTTAAAGCTTTGGCGGTCATCCACCTGAAGCAGTTCTTTCACCGATGATGTTGGTCTCAGGCGTTGGACCGCATCAAGCGATTCAAAGGCCGGCATTCCCAGCGATGGAAACGTTTCCGATTGCTCAAGAATAGACAAAACGAGTTCGGGCACCGCTAGTATTTGTATTCGTGGCCGCGTCGCAAAAGAGGATTCTCCAGCCATATCCAGGATATTTTCGCAATCCCGTAAGTCGCAACGACGGCCAGAAATGTTGCCGCAGCGCCTCGCCAGCTCAAGATTGTTCCTCGAACGACACTCGCGCAGCCTCCAATTCAAACCTCTTGGCCTTTTTGTGTGGCTGGATGAGACACGGATAACGTTGGAAATGCCAGCCCACTCAATATAGCGAGGACGGGTTCGATCAACGGCGCTTGGATCCGTGTGTTCATCACAAATGGCAAGTGCGCGACGGTGACCACGACGACGTATGAAAGGAAGAGTCTCGCCGCATCTGCATTCCGAAGCCTAAGCTTGAACCAGCCCGCGATACCGGCCGCTAGCATGAACCAATACGCAAGGACTCCGATTTGCCTGACGAGACGCTTGGAGGGCGGCAATGCCTGGGTCCGGAACATTTGGTCAAATCCGAGCCAAAAATAACCGAGCTTGCGTGCCGCTAATGAAAAAAGATTTGCGTGTCTCAGTTCAGTCAAAGCTACAGCCATGGTCTCGCGGTCCAATTGTGGCTCGGACGGGAAAGTTTCACGACGAGGTGAATTTGCCTCAATATCGCTAAGTTGCCATCCTTGGATGTCCTCCAGCCTTTTAAACTCCGCCGGTTGAGTTCTACCGTCCGGCATAATCAGCCCCTGAAGAAGGTTTGTGCCGGTGTGCGTGGAATAAATCACCTGCCCGTGGAAGACTACGAGATTACGGATTATCCAAGGGCTTACAACTGCCAGCGCGATCAAGCCCGCAAGTGCCGTGCGTCGAGCGGCGATCGAAGCAGGTTTCGCCGCGAATTGATAAACGACATAAGCAATCGCAAGCGCTGCCAGATTAAATCGCTCCAGCATTCCCAATCCGATAACCAATCCCGTCCAGATGGGGCTTCGATTCGTGACGATCACGTAGAGGAATAACGCGACGATTAACGCCGCCACTGTTTCAGATAGAATCTCCGCCGAGAAAAAGATCAGCGTCGGCGTCGCCAGCGCAGCCGCTAACGCAATCAGCGCTGAGCCCCCCAACTTTTGCGAAGTCTTTGCACAGATGATCGCCGTCAGAATGCCCATGAAAGCTTGCAGCAGTCTGACGAAAATGCGGTAGTGGTCGCCCGCTACGAATTTGCTGAACACCAATATCAGGGGATATACCGGAGGTCGTAGAGCAGAAGGTATTCCCTCGTACGAAAAACCACGGTGAGCGGCAACGCTGTCAGCCAATGCTTGGTAGGCAAAAGTATCGCTGCCACCTGTCGTTGTGGATTCCTGCGCATTCCCGGCCCAGATGACCATTCCCACGCGCGCGCCGAGCGCACAAATTATTATCAACCAAATTAAAATGCTCCGCTTACTCATCGTGTGAATTTTTGCGCTCTAAGATCGATTGGTGGAAACCACATCGGCCAACAAACAGAATAATAACGCGTTCCCGGAAATCTAACGATTAAAATCGGCGATGCTGCGTCCCAACATGCCACGCACCAAGAGGAATACGTCACCCTACGCGCGAGAGACTTAGCTATTCGCGCCGAAGTCCGTACAAAGCGCACATCAAACACTTCGCAAAATATTCGCCTCAGCCCGCTAACTCACTCAGAAGCCTCACCTTATGCCATCATAATTGAAAAAACGCGAACCCCCCCCCCCCACCCTATTTTGCGATGTATATGCAAATAAAGGGCTTATTGCGATCTGTGGGTGATCGTTATGCAAATAAAGGACTTACCGCAAGCTCTTGACCATGTTTTTGAACGTGTAGAGCTACCCTTGAGAGTAGCAGAGCAGCCATGGCTTGAAAATTTGCAAACGGCGTATGCTTTGCGAGCGCGCCAAGTCTTTACTTTTCTTCGCGCCCTCTCCGTGGCTCTGCGAACTCTGCGTTGAGATCTTTTCCCAACTTTTTCCGTCCCCAAAAAGTGCATTATAATGCACTTTTTGCCAAAATCCCGTTCCAACATGCATTATAATGCAGTTTTTCGCCCTTCTTACCTCCGGCAGTAGTACATCAAATCTCAAGAGGCTTCGGACTCTTCGGATGTGGCGTCACGCGTATTTTTCTCGCCAGCAAATGCGAGGGCCTTTCGATCGCCAGATAAAATAAATAAGACGTGCCCAAAATAAATCCATACAGCAGTATCCAATTTACCAGCGGCCCAACATCGGGAATGCGAAGCAGCTTATAAAATTCCGGCGCCGCGCCATGAATCAGATAAAGAGAGTAGCTCCAAGCGCCGGCCCAAACAAAAATGTGCGGCGGCGAACTCTTCAAGCTGTGGGCGAGTTCTTTCTTCACCCAAATAAATGCGAGCACACCAAACCAGAGCATCGTAACGGCGGTATGAATTCCGAATTTGAAATGCAGCATCTCGCTGACCCAGCTCGCAGCCCAAATCATCAAACGCCATCCCCAAATTTCCCAATTAGAATTTCGTGCAACCAGCCGGTCACTTTGTTCCGCAAGAACGCAACCCAGCAGCCAAACCGGAAGAAGAATGAACGCGGTACCGAATGGGCCGTAACCCTGCCAGTCGACGGCGCGGAAATGGAAAAGAGAAATCCCAACGCTGAACGGAAACGTGAAATAAAAAATCGGCGCCCATCCGTAACGCCAGCGAATCACGCGGATCAACGGATAAAGAGCGTAGTAAATTTCTTCGCACATCAAGCTCCAAAGCGGTGATTCCCAAAGAATCGAATGCTCGCCAAAAAGACCCTGCTTCGATCCGGCCAAGCGCCAAACGATCAGCGCCGCAAAAACTGGAATGAGGATTCGTGTGTAGCGGCGGGCGTAATAACGTCCGACGTAAAGTTTTTCGTTATTCTTAAATGGCAGATGGATGCAGAAACCCGAGATGATGAAAAATCCGATCACCGCCGGAGTTCCGAAAACTACCGACGCCCACGCGTGAACTAAAAATCGCCCGATCTTCGTTGTCGTGTCAGCCCACGCGAATAAAGGAAAAACGACAACGTGGCCCATCGTGACCCAAAATGCGAGGATAAATCTCAGCGCATCCAAAATCGGATAACGCCGATTTTTGACGAGGCGCTCCGCACCTGCGGCTTCATTCATCTTCCGATACCGTTCGCCGGCGTCTCATGTTTTCATCGACAAGCTCCGAGATTGGTCTGCTCGAAGCTATTCCAGCCAGTAAATAAAATAAAAGAGCGTTCGCCGGAATGTGTAAATTAAAATCCGCGAAGCTGTGAACTAAAAGTCCGACGCATCCCACCAGCGCGCCGATTTGAAGCGCGCGCACAGTAGCATCGCGTTGCGCCCACAAATTTTTCAATCCGTATACGATCAGCACACCAATAAAAGTCAGCCAGCAAATTGCGCCGACAGTTCCAGTTTCCGCCAGCAGCTCAAAATGATCGTTGTGCACGTGGTCGACGATCGTTGCGTCGTAATCAGTTTCATACGCGGGATAAACGGACGCGATCGCGCCGGCGCCGATGCCAGTCCAGGGATGATCGCGAAAAATATGATAGGCGGCGCGAGACATTGAGACGCGCCCGCTTTCGGAAATTTCCGGATTGTGCACCTGGGAGAAACGTTGGATCACGTCGCCCATTCCGAGCCACGCGACAAGTCCGCCCGCGAGTAAAAGAACCGCAAGAAAAGTTACAAGTTGCTTTCTTTGACCGCCGCGAATCCACAGCAGCAAAATAAGCAGCGCTACTTCGCAGCCGAATCCCACAATTCCGCCGCGCGAGCCGGACATTAAAATTGCGCCGACAGGAATCGCCGCGAGAAGCGCCATCAGCGGCATTTGTTGACGGCGAACTCCGGGAACCGCGAGCATGGCGAGACCGATGGGAATCAAAAGCTCCATCAATCCGGCGAAATGATTTCGATTTACGTAAGGACCGAATGCGGTTCCGCCGTAACGCAATTCTTTCACCCAGTAGATTTTGCCGTTGTGCGTCAAATCCTGGAGCACGCCAAAAAGAGCGACGGCAAATCCGAACAACACCAGAAACCAAGTGAATATGCGCAACTGGCGAGTGGTGCGAAAAGCTTGCGTCAGTAAGAAGAGCAGAATCAAATAGCTGGAGAAGCGGAGCAGTTCGAGTTTCGTGAGAAATGGATAGACGGAAAGCGGAATGATGAATTGCAGGAATGCGAGCAATTCCAGTCCCAGCAACGGCCAGAAAACGGGAGCCCATCGAATTTCTTCGGCGCGTCCCGTGGCGAACAGAAATCCCCAGAACGCGAAGAGAATTGCGGCGCCAATTTGCAGAACGGTTTGAGACCATGGCTCGACCGCGCCGAACGCGAGCACGGCGAACGCGATGAGCAAGCAAATGCCGAATCGGATGATGGTCATGTAAGTGACTACGCTTCGAGCTTATATTTGTTCGCCGAAAGAACATAGAGCTTCCGCCACACCAGCCGGTTAATTGTGACGACCATTGCTGCCATTACAAGTGTGGCCGCAATCAGGACGCGCGAATTTCCATGGTCGGACGCGGCGCTAATCACCGCGCCCAGGCCAGTGATCGAGTAAGTGTGACCGTGAAAGTGAAAATATTCAGCCACAATGCTTGCATTCCACGCGCCGCCCGAAGCGGTGACGAGCCCGGTGATTAAATAAGGAAAAATTGCGGGCAGCAGAAGTTCGCGCCACTTCTCGATTTTGCCGAACTGGAAGACGGCGCAAACTTCTTTCAAGTCTGAAGGAATTGCAGACGCTCCAGCAATCACGTTGAAAAGTATGTACCACTGCGTGCCGAGCAAAAGCAGAACCATCGAACAAATTCCCAGGCCACCGGCGCGAATCAGAAACAAAAGAATGATCGGAAAAAGCGCGGTCGCCGGAACGGATGCCGCGATTTGCGCGAGCGGCTGCATCACTGCGGAAAGACGCGGATTTAAACCGATGATGACTCCGGCGGGAATTGTCCAAAGTGCCGCGAGCAACAACACTGCTTCAACTCTGAGAAACGTCGCGCCTGCTCCAAGAAAAATGGTGCGAATCTCCAGCGTCGTGACTGTTCCGAGCAGGTAAACCATTTTGACGAGCGCATATCCGATACCAAGCAGTACGACAGCGAGCGCAACGCGCCTGATCCAATTTCGGGAGTTAGTTTCGCGGACAGTTTTATTTCGTGATTCCGCGCGCGCCGCGAAATATTTGTTCAAGCGTTCTTGCATCGGCTGGACCAACGCATGAGCGACGAGCGGCAGAACTTTTGAGCGGCGTAGAAAATCCAGCACCGGCGATTGTGGCGCTTCGATCGCCTCAACCTGCTCGAATTTAAATTTTTCAGCCCACGCAATAATCGGCCGCCAAATTAATTGATCCATGAGCACGATCACTCCGACCATGGTCACGACTCCCCAAATACTTGCGCGCGTGTTGTTCGCATTCGCCGCAGTTTGAAGATAAGACCCAAGGCCGGGGAGACGCAGATCTCGATCTCCGAGAATAAACATTTCGCACACCATCAGGAAGAACCATCCACCGGCTACCGACATCATCGAATTCCACACGAGTCCGATTACAGAAAATGGCAGTTCCATTTGTACAAATCGTTGCCACCAACTCCAACGGTAGATTTCGGCAACCTCGCGCATCTCGCGGGGAATGGCTTTCAGTGAAGAATAAAAACTGAAGGTCATGTTCCAAACCATTCCGGTAAAAATCAGAAGGATGGATCCCAGCTCGATGCCGAAATTTCGCGTGGGAAAAAGCGCGACCATTGCGAGCATTACGCCGGGAAGAAAACTGAGGACGGGAATGGATTGCAGCGTATCGAGAAGCGGAATCAAGAATCGCTCGGCCCTCGCGTTGTACGCGGCAACATATCCGTAAACGAGCGTGAAAAGCAGGCTGATCAGGTACGCAATTACGATACGCAACAGAGAAAACATCGCGTATTTCGGCAGCGCGCTGGTGGAGAGATGAATTTCCGTGTGTTCGCTAACCGGAGCGACCCAATAGTGAGTGACCGTAAGGAGCGCGTAAAACAACGCGAACGCGGCGAGAAGAATCGGCAAATCCCTGATCAATGAGGGAAGAGCGATCGGAAATCTTGCTCGCGCGATTACCGCGGATGGTTGTTGTTCCGTCGGATTCATTCGGGATTATTTCTCAATTGGATTTTCCGCGGCGGCGGGCTGATAGAGTTTGAGCCGGTCATTTTCCGAATCGTATTCAAAAATTTCCGCATAGCGGCCCCAGTTCAATGCCGTCTCGATCTGTTGTTTTGTTTCTTCTTCGGAAAAATATTCATCAAGAATGTCGTGGAAGAAATCGAGCGGCATAGAATGATCCGCCTTGCTCAGCAAAGTTGTTCTCATTTGTTGAAGCAAATCGGCGCGAGCCAACACCGCATCGCGAAATAATATTTTGCGAGTGGGAATATCCGCTTCGGCGAATCGCTTTCCTTCCGGCGTCATGACGACGTCTCCTTCTTTCGCCGTCACGAATCTCAACAGCACCGCCGCATCAATAATCGGCAGCAGGTCGTCCACTTCCAGCAGAAGTTCGTCGGAGATGTGATACATGTCCTCTTCGCCGTTGCGATCGATCAGCAATTCCAGCAAGCCCGCAACGCCGCCGGGACGTGCGTGAGGAAGTTTCGGCGGACGCGGTTTTCCGGAGCCGCTTTTCGCCACTGGTGGCGCGAGATCCAATTGCGGCTGGGTCATCACTTTGTAGATGTAGTCCACGTACAGCACAAAGGCCGGAGATTTGCGATCCCTCGGCTGGCTCAACGGGATGCGGAAGTCCGCGCGGATTTTCGCCGGGTTGCTTCCGAGAACGATGATGCGGTCGGCGAGCAGCACCGCTTCTTCAATGTTATGAGTGACGATGAAAATCGCGCGAGTGGGAATTTTTCTTGCAAGCCACAGTTCCATCAACTCGCCGCGCAGATTTTCCGCGGTGAGTACGTCCAACGCGGAGAATGGTTCATCCATGAAAAGAATTTCCGGCTCAACTGCCAGCGCTCGCGCGAAACCTACACGCTGTTTCATTCCGCCGGATAGTTCTTTGGGATATGCGGTCTCAAAATTTTTCAATCCGACGGAATCCAGCGCATGCAACGCTCGGGCGCGCCGCTCGTCTTTCGACATTCCTTGCGCGAGCAGAGGTGTTTCCACATTTTCCAGCACCGTTAGCCACGGAAACAATGCGAAGCTCTGAAAAACGATGGCTACATTGGGCCGGCATTTCGTCATCGGAGTGTTGTGCCAAAGAACTTCTCCGCTCGTAGGCGCCACCAGTCCGGAAAGTATTCTCAGCATTGTTGATTTGCCGGAGCCGGAAGGGCCCAGCAGCGCAACGATTGAATCTGCTTCAACGGATAAATCGACCGGCGCGATCACCTGAATTTGGTGACCCTCCGGCTGCTGGTAACTTTTTTCGATTTGCCGCGCTTCAATGATGAGCTTGGGCTTTGCGGGCTGCCGAGTTGCCGCCTCGGATTCGCCGAGTTCAAGCGCTGGCGTAGCTTCGGCGACCGCGTTGGCCTCGTCCATCTCGTTCATCAGTTGCTGCCAGGCTTCTTCCGGAAGCGCGTCGAGGAAAAAATCCCGATCGGAAGGATCCATCGCGTTAATGATCTGGCGCATTTCCTGCAACGGGCGAGAGTGCAACAGCACGTAAGCGTGAAAATATGGCAGGTGTCCGATTAACGAAGCAGCGAAAGGCACGGGCATGGCGGCAAATAAATTCCGCTCCTCTTCAAAAGGGAGCGGCGCCATGAATTCAGCGACGGATTTAATGTTCATCTCAAGCAGCAGAACAACAGCGGCATCCCAGCGGCCCTGGGTGGAGAGTTCGCGGATTTTGTCTGTGGATGGCGGAGTCATAGGGCGATATAGGCTACTACGAAATTGCGTGAAAATTGAAAGGCCGCCGGTATACCACTCACGCGGGCGTCCATAATTGTTAAGCCGAGCGAGTGGAATTTGTTGTGACGGAAAAGCGTACTATTCTGAAGGTCCGACACGCTACGATAAGCCCATTCACTTTGTGTCGCAGCCGTTCGCTGAACAGGCGGAACGGATCGAGTTAGGAGGTCTTTCTTGAAGCTTGCCGCCAGAGTTCTACTTTTGACTATCGTCTTATCGGTCGCATCTCCGCTCGGCTTTTCTCAGGCTGCGAAGGACCAGACCAGCGAGAAAAATCTTTATGCCGTGGCGCTGTTCGCCAGCCTGCGACAGATGGATAAAGAATGGAGTCAGTATGCCGACTCGTCTCAAGGAAAGATCCGAGAGGACTACCATCACATGGTTGTTGAGGAAGACGATACCACCTATAGATTGCCTACGAGCGAGGGCGACTACAACGTCGAATACCTCAACGACGGCAAACTCCGCGCCCGGCGGAAATTTTTGGGAAAAGATTTCCCTAGTCTTAAGGTATTTCCAGCCAGGAACGACGGAGCAGATTTGAAAATACAAGTTAGTGTCTACTGGATTGGATTTAAGAAGGGAATGCTCGGGTTTGGGCTTTCTGATTGGAGCGTCGTCACCTTTCGCTACGATTGCGAAAAGAAGGAATTTGTAGTCGCCGACGTGAAACTCGGCGGAATCTGAATTCTGCTTGTGGCGTTTCGTCCACTGACGGAACTGGGCTAAAGTGTATTAGCCTCAATTTGACGGGATTTCATCGTGCATTGGAATCATCGCGAAAAGGAATTTTATGGAAGAAGTGAAAACTGCGCCGGCGTTGCCGTCGGTGGTGATTGCCGGGCGGCCGAATGTGGGCAAGTCCACATTATTTAATCGGTTGACGGGGACGCGGCGATCGATTGTGACCGACGAACCGGGAATTACGCGCGACCGAATTTACGGAATGGCGCACTGGATGGGCCGGCGATTTGAAGTTGTGGATACCGGCGGAATTGTGCCCGACGATAAGGCGCTGATTCCGCGCGAGATTTTGCGGCAGGCGAAAGTGGCGATTGAAACTGCGTCGATGATTGTGCTGATTGTGGACGCGCGTGCGGGACTCATGCCGCTGGACGAAGAACTTGCGCGATTGTTGCGCCGCACGGGCAAGCCCGTGATTGTGGCGGCAAATAAAGTGGATTCGCAACAACAAGAATCGTTGACGGGCCCGTTGCATTCGTTGGGTCTGCCGGTGTTTCCAGTTT
>DATBYL010000172.1:0-15543 GCA_036513735.1 Candidatus Acidiferrales bacterium | reverse complement strand
TGGCGAATCATTTGGGCGATATTATTTTGGATGACGGTCAGGGCGCGGTGACTGGAATTGATGTTGGCGGACATGATGATGTGAAGGACAGCGTGCTGACATTTGGAAAATCGTTGCGCGCGCTCGGAGTGACGACGGTTGGCAGCGATCCGGAATTCGGCACGGACACCGGACCGTTTATTTTGGCCGGAGTGCCGGGAATTAACATGATGCAGGACCCTTCGCAGTACGGGATTACTCATCACAGCAACGCGGACACGTTGGACAAGGTGGATGCCGCGATACTTTCGCGCAACGCGACGATTGAGGCGGTGCTGGCGTTCTGGATAGCGGATATGCCGGGGCGGTTTTCGAGTCAGTGGACGGCGGAACGGACAAAGAAAATGCTGATTGATACGCATCATGATGGAGAGTTGAAGGAGTATGGGATTTGGCCGGCGGGGTGGTAGAGGCGCATAAACATTGGTGATTTGTGGATGGTTGGAAGGCACACAGGCTGAAGCCTGTGCCACACGTTTTGCATCATTTCGCGTACTAGGACTTCGGTTCCAAAAACGCTGAAATCTGGTAGGACTGTTTGGCTAGCAGGATTGTATCTCTCAGCCCATAGGGGAAAGCGGAGCCGGCCGCTACTATGGCCTCACGTTGCGAATGAATTCTGACGCAGCGTACTGAGGAGAGTGAGATGCTTTTAGCCCTGGCAGTCATTCTGATACAAGTCCCCGCAGTTCCGGCACCCGCAGCGCCGGCGAATTACACGAGTTCCGCAGTTATTTCCGTCGCCGCAGCGCCGGAAACGAAATCCGAAGCCAAGCCGGAAACCAAGACTGAAGCGAAATCCGATGCGAAAGAAGGCGAGAAGAAATCCGCCGACAGTAAAGAGTCGAGCGCGCCTGTAGCTATTGTGACGCCAGTGTTTACGACAGGCGCGAATGTGTCTTATGAACCGGGGCAGACGGTGGTGACGCCGATCGATAATGCGATGCCTGACGCGCCGGGATCGTTTTCGTCTTCGCTGGTGCCGGGTGGTGGCGAACCTGTGATGTCGGTGGCGCAGATCAAGAAGAGGCGGCCGGAAGCGGCGGGAATCGGCGTGCCGAAAATGTGGTTTGTGCTGGGCGCGTTGGAACATGGCGCGGCGACATTTGATGCGTGGTCAACGCGACGCAACATTGAGACAGGCACGATGCATGAAGCGGATCCGATCATGCGGCCATTTGCGAATTCAAACGCGATGTACGCGGCGGTGCAGGTTGCTCCAGTGCTGTTCGATCTGATGAGCAAACAGATGCTGCGCAATTCACATTCATGGGTGAGGAAGTCGTGGTGGGTGCCGCAGTCGGCGAGCACGGTGGCATCAATACTTTCGGGCGCGCACAACGTGGCGATTCACTAAATTCGGAATTCATAGTTAGGATTCATACAAATCATAAGGCAGTCCGGCGCGGCTCCTGAAATTTCAGGGGCCGCGCTTGCTTTATGCGGTAAGCGTGCGTTAGTGTGCGGCAGGTTTGGAGAAATTTTATCGGAACACTTCCTACGCAACCGCAGACGCCGACGACTGACACCGGGACAACTTTGCCTACCGCGCCGCCTGCGCGGATTATTGCACTGGATGTATTTCGCGGAATCACCGTTGCGGCGATGATTCTGGTGAACGATCCGGGAACCTGGTCGGCGATTTATTGGCCGCTGGATCATGCCCAATGGAATGGCTGGACGCCTACCGATTTAATTTTTCCGTTTTTTCTTTTTATCGTTGGCGTGGCGATGACGTTTTCATTTGCGGCGCGGCTTCGCCGTGGCGGCACACGTGGCGGATTGGCGCGGCACGTTCTGGTGCGAAGCCTCTCAATTTTAGCGGTGGGAATATTTCTGAGCGTGTTCCCGCATTTCCATTTTTCTACGATGCGGTTCCCCGGAGTGCTGAACCGAATTGCGGTGTGTTATCTGATGGCGGGATTGCTGGTGGTGGCGACGGCGCGACGCGCAAACGCCGAAAATTTTGCGACGAATATTCCGGTGGTGGCGTGCGTGACGGCGGTGCTGTTAATCGGATATTGGGCGGCGATGCGATTTATTCCTGTGCCGGGAATTGGCGCGGCAAATTTGGATCCAGCGAATAATTTGGCGGCGTGGCTGGACCGTCGAGTGATGTACGGGCATTTGTGGGGCGAGTTGAAGCAGGTGCGCGATCCGGAAGGAATTTTGAGTACATTTCCGGCAATAGGAACTGTGCTGTGCGGAGTGCTGACGGGCGAATGGCTGCGCAAACCGGGAACGAAAGAGCGCAAGTTTGCCGGGCTGCTGATCGTAGGCGTGATTACGTTGATCGTGGGACGGCTGCTGCATCCACTTTTCCCGATTAACAAGAATTTGTGGACGAGCACATTTGTGATTTTCACGGCGGGATTCGCGATGGTGATTCTCGCGCTGTGCTATTGGCTTACGGACATGCGCGGATGGCGGCGTTGGGCGCAACCGTTTCTGGTATTTGGAAGCAACGCGATTACGGCGTTTGTACTTTCAGCGCTACTGGCGATCGGCAGCGCGGATTTGCGCGTCATCGATGGCGACAGGGACCGAAGCATCCACGGCTACGTTTTTGTTCATTGGTTCCGGTCAATCGCGCAGCCGAAAAATGCATCGCTGCTCTTCGCGGTATTTTTCGTGCTGGTTTGCTACCTGATTTTGCTGCCGCTTTACCTGCGGCGCGTTTTCATCAAACTGTAACAATTTCGTGGGAAAATAGCGGGTGTGATGCTTGACCATCCGCGCGGATGGCAAGTAACCTTCCTGTGCCGGGGCCGATAGGCGCTACGATGGAAACGCTTATCAGCGAGCGAAACTCCTTAATTACTATGACCAGAATACTAATCATCGAAGATGACAAAGATATTGTGGAACTCGTGCGCTACAACCTGGCGCATGAAGGATTTCAGGTGACGTCAATGTCCGACGGCGGATCCGGTTTGGCGCAAGTGAAAAAAGCTCCGCCGGACGTGCTGCTGCTGGACCTGATGCTTCCGAAACTTTCCGGGCTGGAAATTTGCAAAGAGATTCGCCGCGACGCTTCGCTGAATCGTTTGCCGATTTTGATGTTGACGGCGCGCGGCGAGGAAGCGGACCGCGTGGTCGGTTTGGAAATGGGCGCGGACGATTATGTGACCAAGCCGTTTAGTCCGCGTGAGTTGGTGGCGCGAGTGAAGGCATTGCTGCGCCGCGCAACGCCGCCGGGAGAAACGGCGAAGACTGTGGAAGCGGGCGCGTTGGTGATCGACCCGTCGTCGTATCGCGTGACGCGATCCGGAAAAGCGGTGACGCTGAGCACGCTGGAATTTCGATTGCTGCATTATCTGGCGTCGCGTCCTGATAAAGTTTTTACGCGCGATCAATTGCTGGACGCCGTGTGGGGCGCGGATAGATTTGTGACGCCGCGAAGTGTGGACGTTTACATCCGGCGGCTGCGCGAAAAAGTGGAAGCCGAGCCGGAAAGTCCCGTCCACTTGAGGACGGTGCGGGGAGCGGGCTATATGTTTGAAGTTGGGGCGCCGGTCCGCGCGGACCGTGGGAGCCGTGCGAGCTAACCGAATCTGGCAATGGGCGCTTGCACTTACTGGAGTGGCGCTGGCTGCGTGGCTGGCGGTGGAACTTGCCGCGAAGAACGCGGGCGCCGGCGAATTCGTCTGGTTATTTGGAATATTATTTGCGCTGATTGTTTCCGCGGTTTTCTCGCTGGCGTCCACTCGTGCTTCCGGTCTTCGCATTCAGCGTTTAGAAAAATTTTCCCGGCGTGTGGCCGGCGGAGATTTTCGTCCGCTTACTCCGGACATTCACAACGATGAACTTGCGATGCTGGGGCGCGCAATGAATGAAACCGCGCTGCGGCTGGCGCAAACGATTCGTTCGCTGACGGAAGAACACGGGCGCACCGCCGCGATTCTGGAAAGTATGGCGGAAGGCGTGGCGGTGGTTGGCTCGGACGAGCGCGTGGTGTACTCGAATGCGGCATTCGCGCAAATTTTGGGATCGGGAACAACCGCGGCGGGAATAAATGTTGCGGGATCGAACGGCGTGCCGGGCGGCGACGGAATTCCGGGAAGATCGGTGGGACAAGGACGCCGGCTGGTCGAGCTTGTACGGCAAACGGAATTGCTGGGCGTGGTGAAGCAAGCGCTGACCAGCGAAGAGCGTGTGGAAAGTGAAGTGACGGTCGGCACGGTTCGCGTGCGGACATTCGCGGTGACGGCAGCTCCGGTGCGGGCCAGCGAAGAAGGCGGAACGGCGATTGGCGCGGTGCTGGTGCTGCATGACATTAGCGAGTTGCGGCGGCTGGAACGCGTGCGTCAGGATTTTGTGGCGAATGTGTCGCATGAATTTAAAACGCCGCTGACGGCCATTCGCGGATTTGCGGAAACTTTGTTGGGCGGTGCGCTGGACGACGTGGATCATCGCGTCCGGTTCGTGGAAATTATTCAGGACCATGCGGAACGACTGACGCGGCTGACCGATGATTTGCTGAAACTTTCCACGATCGAAGCCGGCAAGATGGAGCTGGAACTGCTTACAGTGAGTCCTCCGGAGTTATTGAAAATGTGCGCGGACACAGCAAGTTTTGCCGCGAAGAAAAAGCAGCAAACAATAAAGATCGAATGCGCGCGTGATTTGCCGGCGGTGCGTGGAGATTCGGGACGTCTGCGCGATGTGCTGCAAAATCTGTTGGATAACGCGGTGCAGTACACTCCGGCGGGCGGACATATTGTCGCGAGCGCCGCGCGAGATGGCGGCGAAATTGTTTTCACCGTCGCGGATAATGGAATTGGAATTCCGCAGGCCGAGCAGGAACGCATTTTCGAGCGATTTTATCGCGTGGACGAAGGGCGTTCGCGCGAAGTTGGCGGCACGGGGCTGGGGCTTTCCATCGCGCGGCACATCGCGGAAGCGCACGGCGGAAGAGTGTGGGTGGAAAGCGCGATTGGACAGGGTTCGCGATTCCATTTTTCTGTGCCGATAGCCGGATAATTCACTCGCCATTTGATTCCCGAAGATTTTCTTGAGGTATTCGGCCGCGCAGAAACGGCGATGGTAAGAGTGGTGTGTTTTCCAGTACTCTTACGCTGCAAAAGCAATCCTACTTTGAGGGAAAAATGCTGAAAACCATTCGCGTCGCAAGTTTTATGCTTGGAGGTTTGATGATAATCGCGATGGCGGGTTGCGGGAATGGACAGGCGCCCAACAGTTCCGGTGGCGCAGGAACTTCCGTCCCCGCGAAAGATTCGGGCGGAGCGATTGCGTGGAATACGTTGGTCGATCAATATTTCGATCAAGTTTATTTCAAGTTTGCTCCCACATTGGGAACCACCTCGGGGCTGCATGAGTATGACGCGATGCTGGAAGATTATTCGCGCGCTGGGGTGGATCGAAATATAGCTGCGTTGCACGATTTTGAAAAGCGCGTGCAGGATTTCGACGCCAAATCGTTGAGCGAATCAGAAGCGGCCGACCGCGAGCTTGTGCTTTCCAATATTCACAGCACGCTGCTGACCCTCGAAACGATTCGGCCGTGGGAAAATAATCCGGATACATACTCGAGCGGAATCACGACCAGCATTTATTCGATCATGAGCCGGAAGTTTGCGTCCACTGACGACCGGCTGCGCTCCGCAATTGCGCGTGAGAAGCAGGCACCGGCTGTTTTCGCCGCCGCACGGCAAAATTTGAAGAATCCGCCGCACATTTATACCGAAATTGCGCTGGAACAATTGCCCGGCCTGGTGAGTTTTTTCCAACACGACGTTCCTTCCGCGTTCGCGGACGCGAAAGACGCCGCGCTGAAAAGCGATTTTGCGAGGGCTAATGCTGCGGTGATTGCCGAGTTGAAGAGTTACGAACAGTGGCTGAAGTCGGACGTGCTGGCGAAATCGAAAGGCGATTTCCGGATTGGCGCGGATACTTTCTCGAAGAAACTTCTCTACGATGAAATGGTGGATACGCCGCTGGACCGTCTGCTGGAAATTGACAAGGCGGACATGAAGAAGAATCAGGACGAGTTTGCGCGAATCGCGAAGGAAGTGGACGCGAAAAAAACTCCTTTGGAAGTGCTGAAGGAATTGGGCGCGGACCATCCGAAGCCGGATCATTTGCTGCAAAGTTTCCGCGATACGTTTGATGGATTGATCGGATTTATCCAGGCGAAGCAGATCATCACAATTCCAAAAGATATTCGGCCGATTGTGGAAGAGACGCCGCCATTTATGCGCGCGCTGACGTTTGCGTCGATGGATACGCCGGGGCCGTATGAAAAAGTTGCGACGGAAGCGTACTTCAACGTGACGCTGCCGGACGCGCATGCAACGCCCGCGCAAGTGGAAGAGCACATGACGGCGTTCAATCGCGGAACAATTATCAGCACGGCGGTGCACGAAGCGTATCCGGGCCACTACATTCAATTTTTGTGGATGGCGCAGGCGCCAACGAAAGTCAGAAAACTTTTGGGCGCGTCGTCAAACGCGGAAGGCTGGGCGCATTACTGCGAACAGATGATGCTGGATGAAGGTTACGCGCAACCGGGCGCGGGCGCGGCGAACGAACGCGAAAGTAAATTAATCCGGCTCGGTCAGTTGCAGGACGCGCTGCTGCGAAATGCGCGATTTGTGGTGGGAATCGAGATGCATCGCGGAAATATGACCATCGAACAAGGCATCGATTTTTTTGTGAAGGAAGGATATCAATCGCGCGCGAACGCGACGGTGGAGACACATCGCGGAACGTCCGACCCGACGTACCTTTATTACACGCTCGGAAAATTGGAAATTTTGAAGCTGCGCGAAGATTTGAAAGCGAAGCAGGGCGCGGCATTTTCTCTGGAGCAGTTCCACAATAATTTCATGAAGCAGGGATTTCCGCCGATCAAGATCGTGCGGCGGGCGTTGATGGGGGACGATTCGCCGGTGATTTGAAGCTTTCGATGAGGTCGAAGGGAGGCTTTCATGCCGGAGACCTATCGCGCAGTGATGGTGACCAAAAAGGGCGGCCCTGAAGTTCTTCAGGTCGTCGAATTGCCCGTTGAACATCCCGGGCCGGGACAAGTTCTGGTGAGGGTGCGCGCGGCGGGCGTTGGCTCGACCGACTTATTAATGATTGCCGGAAATTATTTGTATGCGCCGAAAATTCCGATGGTGCCCGGTTATGAAATCGCCGGAGTGGTGGAGGAAATCGGCGCGGGCGTAACCGGATTTGAAATTGGCCAGCGTGTGGCGGCGCTGACGGTGTATGGCGGATTCGCAGAACTACTTTTGCGGAATGCGGATGAGTTCATTCCAGTTCCCGAAGGAGTTTCCGATCGCGATGCGGCGGCGGTGATTCTGAATTATGTGACCGCGTGGCAAATGATTCATCGATTTGCAAAGGTGCAGCCGGGCGAAACCGCACTGGTCACCGGCGCGGCGGGCGGAGTGGGCACGGCAACGCTTCAATTGCTGAAACTGGCCGGAGCGAAAGCGTATGGCGCGGCATCTGCGCGAAAACATGAAATCGTGCGTTCACTTGGTGCGACGCCGATTGACTATCAGGCTGGCCGGTTAGATAAGCTGACACGTGCACTCGTACCGAACGGCGTTGATTATGCGTTTGACGCGGTCGGCGGCGCAAATATCGGCCCGTGCATCGGCGCAACGCGGCGCGGCGGAATGGTTGTGGGATTTGGATTCGTGGGCGCTGCTTCAACTTTTGCGAAGGTGGCGATGTTCGCCAATATTTTTGTGGGCGCGCGTTTACGCGGACGCCGCGGCAAATTCTATGGCATCACGCAGATTTACCGGAAGGATCACGGACCTTTGCGCGAGGACCTGCCGAAGATTTTCGCTCTGCTGACTGAGAAGAAGATTGATCCGCTCGTCACGCGCACGTTCCCGCTGCTAGACGCGAGGAAGGCGATGGAATTTCTGCAGACGGGTTCGGTGGAAGGAAAGATTGTGTTGGAGAGTTGAAGGCAACAGAGCCGCCTAAAAGCCGACGCGACGAAATTCGCTCTGGCGCGATGTAGTACGCAAATACCTGAATCAAATTTCCCGACAATTATTCACGCCCTCGTCATGTGCGCGTAACCTGCACGGTGCAAGCTAGAATCGCCGGGGTGTAGTGGCGAATCCAGCAGCCCGAAAAACCGGCAGGAGGCCATATGTCGAGTGCGGCACGCGGATCTGCGATGGTGTATCAGGAAGCGCTGGTAAATTATTTGATTTCGATGGCGCGCACGGTGGAAGGCAGCATCAATAAAGCGATGCACGCGCTGGTGGAAGTATACGATCCAGCTTCGGCGCAACTGGCCAGCGAAATTTTTATGATGGAGCCGCGCATCAACGAAATGGAAATGTTGATGGACGAGCAGGCCGTGCGCGTGTTGCGTTCCGGACATCTCTCGGATGAAGAAATTCGCCTGACCGTAGCCACGCTGAAAATTACGAACGATCTGGAACGCATGGGCGATCTGGCGGTGAACATCGCCGAACGCGTGATTTCCTTGCAGCAGATGGAAGCGATCGCGCCGCCCGATGATTTGCCGCCAATGGCTGCGGCGGTTCGTGCGATGGTATCCAAGAGCTTTGGCGCCTTGATATTTCGTAACGTGGTGCTGGCCGGCGAAGTTCTGGAATCGGACGACATCGTGGACCGCTACCGCGATCAAATTTTCGAGCGTCTGCTGGCGAATATGCTGGAAGGGCCAGGGAACGTGGCGACCGGATTGCAGTTCGTGCTGGCCACGCGCTATCTGGAACGCATCGCGGACCATGCAACGAACGTAGCCGAAGATACGATTTTCTGGCTGCGCGGATTGGATGTGCGTCACGGACGCGCGATAGCCGCCGCGGCGGCAGCAGCGGAAGAATCGGAAGAGCGTCTCGCGCAGGATTCGACTCTTCCACAGGATTCAACTCTCACGCAGGACTCATCTCTCATACAGAATTCATAGTCGATTGATGGCGCGTTGAAGTTCGGCGCTTACACTGGTCCCGTTGAGAGGCATTTTTTCCTCGCTTCTCCGCCTGAGGATTCAAAGCTTCAGGCAGCCACCTGCCGCGAGGCCGGCGTTCCCCTGGCGCCGGCCTCCTTTATTTTCGGGCGTAAATTTCCACTGATACATAACTGAATCCTTTGCGGGCACAAAACGCTCCGACGTATGCGTACGACAAAGTTCTTTGCGTCCGGCGCTGCGCGGAAAAACAAATCGGGCGGGGATTCGAGTATCGAATCCCCGCCCGATTTTATTGGCGACCAACTTCTAGCTTAAATCTGAAGCAGGTTTACGGCAGTGTGTAACGCAAGTCGGCGTAGACCATGAGCAGGTGAGCATCGATCGGCGATCCCGTGGGAACGAACCAAGGGGCGCGCGACAGATACGAGGCCTGAGTGATCAATTGGAACTTGCCGTAGTTGGGATTCTGCCAGAAAGTTTGAATCCAGCCGATTGTCCCTTCCTGAATGGCGCGGTTGTTCGTGTTTGCCGAGCCTGAGAAGCCGTAACCAACCATTGGGCCGGTCGGCGCCGACGGGTTGACGCTGAAGTCACGGCCGTAGTATGCGCCGCTATAGTAGCCGTAAATCATGGCGGACTTCCTCATCTGCCACTCGAAGCCTCCAATACCGGACAAAGAATGGATTGGAGAAGGCGTAAACGCCGAGGTCAAAGTTGCCTGACGTACAACCAAGTCAGGACCATTGCCACCGATGTAGACTCCACCACCGTCGCTCCAGAACGTATTGGCGATTAGGTGGAAATCTTTGAAAAGTTCGAGGTTCGCATTGATAGAGCCGCCAGCGCCAACAGCCGTTCTCGACACGTTTCCGATTCCGGTAATTGAATTCGGTGTGTAGAGTTTGAAGTCTCGAAGTAGTCCGACCGCTTCCACGTGCATGTTCTTGTCGCCGACCTTCGTATCATTCGCAACCTTGAAGATGAAGTCAGGAATGTAACCTGGAGTTGGCGGCGTCGAAAGTGTTCCGCCGCTGGTCGCGTCCAACTGGCCGGCTACCGGCGCAAAAAGCGTCGGCGTGGTGACGGCTGAAGTGATGCTTGCATCTGGATTTTCGATCGACACACCCATAGCCCAACTGTCATTCGGGTGATAGACAACGCGGAACTGAGGATCGCGCTTCCAAGTCAGACCAACTTGGTAGTTCGTGTCCATGTCCTGACTATAGAAAATGTCCCCGGGGAAAGCTCCGATTCCTTTGCGGTTCGGAGTGAGCATGCTCCAATCCTGTCCAGCCAGAAGTTCCCACTTGCCGCGGCGGTAATCGCCGAAGTAAAGGCGCATGCGGAAAGTGTCCGAGTTGCTGGTGACGTTCGCGTTCGCGGCGATCGCGCCAAGAAAGTCAGCTTCCACGTAGCCGGTGATTTTCGCTTCGCCAACTGGCGCATCCACACGCAACGCAATGCGGGAGTTCTGAACGCTAAAGCGAGTTTCGCCGTAGCCAGCGGGACCCGCGGTGGCGCTGTTGGTGTTAATGAACGGGACACCGTTGAAGGTCGTGCCGATTCCGTTGCCCGTGCTCTCTGTGCGGTAAACGGTCGTGAAGTCCATGAAGCCGCCGGGAGTGAACAGCGCATCGCCGATCTTAAAGGAAAGCGGCGAATGATCGCTGGTGTTCATTGCTTGCGCTGAATCAGGTGTTGCGCCAGCAGTTCTCGCCATTCGCGAAGACGTTGGCGTAGCAGATGGAGCCGCCGCTGACGCAGTCGTCACATCCGAAGATGCAACTGTCGAACCAACTGCCGCCGCCGAATTTGCCGCAGTGCTAGTCGCCGTGCCTGAATTTGCCGTGCTGCCATTCGCCATCGCCGCCTTCATCGCGGCGAGTTGATCTGCCTGCTCCTTAATCAGAGCGCGCAGTTGTTCGATTTCCGCTTCGAGTTCTGTACTGGTCGGAGCGGTGCCGTTTGGCTTCGTGGTGTTCGTAGTCATCGTGCTCTTATCCGTCTTTGCGTCCGACGTCTTGTCGTTCCCGTCGGCGGCCATTACTGCTGGTGACATGGCCATTCCGAGAACCAGGACCCATGCTGCTAACTTTCGCATTCGCTCCTCCTTGGAGTTTGAAACTTTGCCGCGAAGTCCGGACATACCCGCACGCGATAGCGCACGACCTGCTTCGCTGTTGCACAAGATCGGTGAGCAGCGAGGTTACGGGCTGGGCGTCAATCGTATGTGAGAGTAATGTGAATGTTGTGTTACAACCCCCGCGGCTTTGGATGCACGCTTCCGCCAGATGGCTCTATCAGGAATTCGCTTTTTACAGGGAATTGGGTGGGTTCTTCCGGCTGGGGCTGGATATCAGGGAACGTCCACGAGACAAATTACGGGTCGTTAGAGATGCCCGATCTTCCGACGGGAAGCGAGGTTCTTATCGTGAATTACGGTTTCGTCCATGAGAGTTTCGAGAAACGCGATTCGATCGTCGCGATCCGCGGAGTAAAGTTTGAATCCTCGAATCAGCGAAACTTTATTTGAATCGCGAAAACGATTGCCCTGATTTGGTGCACCCGCGATTGTTCGTCCACTGGCGGAATAATGACGCAGGATTTCGTCGAGCGTTTTGCGCCACTGTCGGTGGCGCCGCGTTTTTATTTTGAATTGTCGGCCGCGGACTGTTTCTCCCGATTCAGGGCCCTAGCGTTTTTCCGGCGCTGGAATATTCGCGATCTATGCATTTGGCTATCAAACGTCAAATCGCATTGATACGGATTGAAGTTCATAATTTCACACAGGCTAACTCGCGGAAAGCGCGCCACTTACTCCGTTCACTCCTATTTCTTGTAGCTGTAACAGGACTGTAACAATAGGCGACAAGAATGGGTGAGCGGAGGAAATCCATTTAACATGAGAAAGTCACTGTTGGCGGCGGTTTTGTGTCTGGGTCTTGCCGGTGCAATGTTGGCGCAGTCCGGCAACGTGCAAATTACGGCGGGCGGCGCGACGTTTCCGACCCCCATGTATACAAAGTGGTTCAGCGAATACAACAAGATGCATCCGAACATTCAGATTAACTATCAATCGCAGGGTTCCGGATTTGGCAAAGCGCAATTGACGGCCAAGGCCATCGATTTTGGCGCGTCGGATGTTCCGATGACCGATGAGGAACTTGCAAAAGCTGGGTTCAAGATTCTACATTTTCCGACTCTTATGGGCGCGGACGTTCCGTGCTACAACGTTCCGGGAGTCAGCGGCTCGCTGAAGTTTACGCAGAAGGCGCTGGCGGGAATTTTCCTGGGCACGATCACGCGATGGAACGATCCGGAGATCGCCAAGGCGAATCCGGGTGTGAACTTGCCATCGAAGGACAATGACATTATTGTTGTCCACCGCTCGGACGGCAGCGGCACCACTTTCATTTGGACGGATTTTCTTACCAAGATCAGCCCGGAATGGAAGGCGAAAGTTGGCGCGGGCGCTTCGCCGAACTGGCCCGTCGGCCTCGGTGGCAAGGGCAACGAAGGCGTAACGGGCACCATCAAACAGACGCCCAACTCGATTGGTTACGTTGAGCTGATCTACGCGGTGCAAAATAACATTCCCTACGGCGACGTACAAAATGCGGCCGGCGAATTTGTGAAGGCTTCGCTGACCAGCGTTTCCGCTGCGGCTGCGGGAGCAGCGGCAAATATGCCCGACGATTTCCGGGTCTCAATCACGAACGCACCCGGAAAAGGATCGTATCCAATTTCAAGCTTCACCTGGCTTCTGATTCCCGCGCAAATTCAAGACGCCAACAAGCGTGAGGCGATCAAAGCTTTCTTGAAGTGGATGCTGGTGGACGGGCAAAAAGATGTTGAGGCATTGACGTATGCAAAACTGCCTCCGAATGTGGTTGCCAAAGAAACGAAGGCGATCGCGCTGGTTCAGTAAGGCTCGCTCAGTAATTGAGCGAGGAAATAAATCGGCCAGAACCTAAACATGGGAACAATCGCTACTACAACAGGACCTGCGTCCGCGCCATCGCGTGTGCAGGTCTTGTTGCGCCGTATGCGCGATGGCGACGAAATCGCGCATCTGATCACCATGATATTCGGCGCCAGCATTCTGCTGGTCACAGCGGCGCTCGTTTACGAATTGTGGATTCATTCCGCTGACACCCGCGCGGCATTCGGCTGGAAGTTTTTGGTCACTTCCACGTGGGATCCGATCAACGGAATATTTGGCGCGTGGCCATACATTTACGGCACGCTTGTTACGACCGCGGTAGCTCTGGTGATCGCGGTGCCGCTCGGCTTGGGTGCGGCGATTTTCCTTTCGGAGCTGGCGCCGCCAAAAGTTTCGTCTTCGCTTAGCTTTGTGATCGATCTGCTCGCCGCTGTTCCCAGCGTGATTTACGGCGTGCTCGCAATTTTCCTGCTCGAGCCGCTGATGCGATCCACCATTCAGCCTTTCCTGAAACACACGCTGGGCTTTTTGCCGCTCTTCACGGGCCCCGCTTATGGATTCGGATTTCTGACCGCGGGAATTGTGTTGGCGATTATGGTCGTGCCGTTCATTATTTCCGTTTCGCGCGAAGTTTTGATGGCGGTACCGCAGGACCAGCGCGAAGCGTCGCTGGGCTTGGGCGCCACGAAATGGGAAACGACTTACAAAGTCGTCGTCGGATACGCACGCACTGGAATTTTGGGCTCGGTATTTCTCTCAATGGCGCGCGCGCTGGGCGAGACGATGGCCGTCACCATGGTCATAGGCAACGTGCCGAAAGTTTCCGCTTCGCTTTTTTCTCCGGGCTATTCCATCGCAGCGGTTATCGCGAATGAATTCGCGGAAGCTTCCGCCGGATTGCATCTGAGCGCGCTGATCGAACTGGGCCTGGTGCTATTCCTGCTCACATTTATTTTGAACGGGATTGCGCGCGTGATGATCGTCGCCACTTCGCGCCGCGGTGCGGGGGCCAGCCGATAATGAGCCTCCGAATTATTTGGCGCAAGACAGTGAACGTCATCATGCTGAGTCTTACCGGGCTGTGCGCTCTTGTCACCGTTTCCGCGTTGTTTCTGATTCTCGGATGCCTTGCCTGGAAAGGCGCAACTTCGCTTCACTGGAGCTTCTTCACGAACTTGCCCGCGCCGGTCGGCGAAACTGGTGGCGGAATTGCCAACGCGATTGTCGGCACCGGAAAACTATTGATGTTGGCGGCGCTCATTGGAATTCCGGTTGGCTTACTGGGCGCGGTTTATCTGGCGGAATTTGCCGGCGCAACTTCCGCATTCTTCGTGCGCTACGCCACCGATTTACTGAACGGCGTGCCTTCCATCGTAATCGGAATTTTTGCGTACACCGTGGTGGTGATTCCCATGCATCATTTTTCCGCGCTGGCCGGCGGATTTGCGCTGGGCGTGATGATGGTCCCGGTTATTCTGCGAAGCTGTGAAGAATTTTTACGCAATGTTCCTCGATCACTGCGTGAAGGCGCGATGGCCGTCGGCGCCAGCAAGTGGAAAACAATCGCCACGGTCGTGATTCCCGCCGCCTCCAGCGGAATTCTTACGGCCATTCTGCTTTCTCTTGCGCGCGTCGCAGGCGAAACTGCGCCGCTGGTGTTCACCGCATTCGGGAATCAGTTCTGGCCGCACGGATTGAATCAGCCCACCGCCGCGCTGCCCGTGGTGATTTACAACTACGCCCTATCGCCTTACGATGATTGGCACCGGCAAGCCTGGGCTGCCGGGCTTGTACTCATCCTATTGGTGGTGGTAACCAATCTGCTGACGCGTTTGCTGTTGCAGCGTCAGGCGATGGCGCGGAGATAGGGAGTTCAAAATATGTCCGCCGCCACAAAATTTGCGCTTAGCAAGGAGACGCCCATGAAGGTGGTCACCGCATCGCCCGGAACCGCGAAAGAGACCGCGCCGGATTTGGCAATGCGGATGCTGATTTCCAATTTGAATTTTTATTATGGGAAATCGCAATCTCTTTTTAATGTCAACTTGCGAATTGCCACCAATCAGGTTACTGCGCTGATTGGCCCTTCGGGCTGCGGGAAATCCACGCTGCTGCGCACGTTGAATCGCATGCATGAAACGCTCAGCGACACGCGGCTGACCGGCGAAATCACGCTGGATGGCGAAGACATTTTGAAGCAGGACGTCACCCGTCTGCGCCGTCGCGTCGGAATGTTGTTCCAACGGCCGAATCCATTTCCGAAATCAATTTATGACAACGTGGCCTACGGGCCGCGCATCAATGGACACAAAGGTTCTCTAGATGACGCCGTCGAACACAGCTTGCGCCGCGCGGCTCTTTGGGAAGAAGTGAAAGATCGGCTGAACCGTTCCGCATATGGATTATCCGGCGGACAGCAGCAGCGGCTTTGCATCGCGCGAGCATTGGCCGTGGATCCCGAAGTGCTTTTGCTGGACGAGCCGTGCTCCGCGCTCGATCCGATCAGCACTGCAAAAATTGAAGAGCTTCTAATTCAACTGAAAGAAAATTGCACGATCGTGATTGTTACTCACAACATGCAGCAAGCCGCGCGCGTAAGTGATTCCACCGCTTTCATGCTGACCGG
>DATBYL010000171.1:0-7499 GCA_036513735.1 Candidatus Acidiferrales bacterium | reverse complement strand
GGACGAGTGCTGGCGAGAATTTCGCGCGGGCTGGGAATTGTGGTAGCCCCGCCGATTGGCAAAGCAGTGGTCGAGCATTTACGATTCGTGCTGCTGCCGGATTTGCGCGTGCTGGCAATTGTGATCGGGCCGGGCGGCGCGACGCGGGATAAAGTTTTGCAAATGCAGCGTCACTTTAGTCAGGAAGAATTGGATCGCACAAGCGATCACTTGAATCGCCATTATTCTGGATGGACGCTTGCTGCGATTCGCGAAGATTTGCTGGCGAATTTAGCCAAGGATCGCGAGCGCTACGACACCCTGACAGCCACGGCGCTGACTTTATGCGATCCGGAATTGCTGGCGGATACGACTACTCGGCAAGTGCACGTAGAAGGCGCCGCGCAAATGGCGGCGACGCCGGAATTTTCCGGCCAGGGACAATTTCGGGAACTGCTTTTCGCCATCGAAGAAAAACACAAGCTTGTGGCACTGCTGAATAATTGCATTGATTCGCCCGAACCGGTGCTGGTGCAAATCGGGCTGGGAGAAATTGCCACAGACGGCAGCAATCTTGCGCTGATTAGCGCGCCCTACACGGCGCACGATCAGGTGCAGGGATCGCTCGGCGTGCTTGGGCCGACGCGAATGCAATACGAGCGCGCGATTACGGCCGTCGCGTACGTTGCACGTTTGTATAGCGAAACATTGGATAGGAGCTGAGGACAGTGTCGTTGAAAAATCCATTTGGCAACGCGCCTGCGCCGGATGAATCGAACGAGCGCGCGCAGGAAAATAATCAGGATGCGAACGCGCAAGCTGCGGATGAGAACGCCGATGACACGAACGCGATTGAAGAGCGCATCGCGAAACTCGAAGCCGAAAAAGATGATCTGCGCAAAACGCTGATTCACCGGCAAGCGGATTTTGAAAATTTCCGCAAGCGCGTTGAGCGCGAACGCCACGAAGAATCGCGCCGCGCCACGGGCGTTGCGATACAACATTTACTGCCCGTGCTGGATACATTTGAACGCGCGCTTGCGGCGCATGACGAACCGGCCTACGCGGAATATCGCAAGGGCGTCGAATTAATCTATAAGCAACTTTGGGAATCGCTCGCGAAGCAGGGACTGGAACGCATCGATTCACAAGGAAAAGCATTTGACCCGCACGTTCATCAGGCCATTGAGCGCGTGGAAACTGATGAGTACGCCGACGGCACAGTGATTGGCGTGCTACAGCCGGGCTACATTTTTCACGGGCGCGTGCTGCGTCCCGCAACGGTGCGTGTAGCCGCAGCGCCCGAAGCGGCATCTCACAAAAGGAATAACTGACCGGCCCCATGCGGCAAACCCACAAACGTGATTATTATGAAGTGTTGGTCGTCGAACGTGAAGCTTCGTACGACGAGATTAAGTCCGCGTATCGCAAAGCCGCGTTGAAGTGGCATCCCGACCGCAATCCCGAAAATAAGGAAGTGGCGGAAGAGAAATTCCGCGAAAGCACGGAAGCGTATAGCGTGCTTTCCGACGAGCAGAAGCGCGCCGCCTACGATCGTTTTGGCCACGCGGGCGTTGCCGGAGTTGGCGCTGGTGGATTTGACGCGTCGATCTTCGAGGGTTTTCAGGATATTTTCGGCGGCATGTTTGGATTTGAGGATTTGTTCGGCGGCGGACGTGGCGGACAATCGCGCGCTCAGCGCGGACAAGATCTTCGCTACGACATGACGTTGACGTTTGAAGAAGCTGCGCACGGACTGCGTACGAAAATAAAAATTCCACGCCTAGAGTTTTGTGAATCGTGCGATGGTTCCGGTGCGAAGGCCGGCACCGGAGTTACAACCTGCGAGCAATGCCGCGGGCGTGGGCAGGTCGTCTATCAGCAAGGATTTTTCAGCGTCACGCGGACGTGTTCGGCGTGCCGCGGCGGTGGACAAATTATTCGCGAACGGTGTCCCACCTGCCGCGGGCAAGGGCGCGTGCAGAAACATCGGACGATTGAAGTTGCGATTCCCGCTGGAGTTGGAACTGATTCGCGTCTCCGCATTGTTGGTGAAGGCGAGGCCGGAACTCCCGGCGCGCCTCCGGGCGATTTATATGTTGTGCTGACGGTGAAGGAGCATCCATTTTTTGACCGCGAAGGATCAGATTTATTCGCAACGATTCCGATTACTTATGCGCAGGCATCGCTCGGCGCTGACATTGGCGTGCCGGGACTTGTCGGCGAGGAACGATTGCGGATTCCCGAGGGCACGCAGACGAACACTCGTTTTCGCATGAAGGGAAGAGGTCTGCCGGATCCACATGGAGGTGCCAGAGGCGATCTTTGTTATTTGGTGCGCGTGGTTACGCCCGCGAAACTTTCCAAAGAACAAAAGCGCCTGATGATGGAGCTTGCGCAAACTCTTCCGGCGGAAAATAAACCGATCGAGCGGAATTCTTCGTTCTTCGGAAAAGTAAAAGATATTTTCGGATAGAAATTTTATGCGCGCCAACTTCACTGCGATTCAAAGTGTCCTCCACTCGTGAGACGCCGATTTTTCGTCAAACAATTTGATGGTGACAAAGCCGTGCTCCGCGCCGAATCCGCACATCATTTGGGCCATGTGCTGCGCGCTGAGATGGGGCAGTCCTACGAATTAAGCGACGGCGAAACTGTGCGCCTGGGCCGGGTGAATCGGATTGATCGAGATGAAATTGAGTTCGAGCTGACGGAAACTGTGACGGATGTCGCGCCGCCGCGTCTGGCGATTACTTTGCTGCTGAGCATTGTGAAATTTGATCGTTTCGAGTGGGCGCTGGAAAAAGCAACGGAGTTGGGCGTGGATGAGATTGTGCCGCTTAGCGCGGCTCGCACGGAGAAGGGACTTATTTTGGCGGCGCCGAAGCGCTCGGAGCGTTGGCAAAGAATATTGATGGAGTCCTCGCAGCAGGCGCGACGGCTACGTCCGCCGGTGCTGCATGGAGTGGAAGGTGTTTCAGAAAAATTTGTGATGGGGTCGGACGAGGATTCGCCGAATAAGACTGGCCTGCGCATAATTTTATCTGAGCGTAGTGATGCCCGACCATTACGCGAAATTCTTGGCGGACATTCGCGGGAATCGACTCATGCCGCAACGTTGGCGATTGGCCCGGAAGGGGGATGGACGGACGACGAATTTGAGATGGCGGAAACTGGCGGATTTGAGGAGGTTTCGCTTGGAAATAATATTTTGCGGACGGAGACGGCGGTGATGGCGGCGCTGGCGTCATTGAATTTAGTTTTCGGATAAGCGTAAGATGCCTACGATTCGCGATAGGTATTGTTGATTGGGCGCGTTTGGCTTACGATAGCGGCGATTTGGAGACGGCAAATTGTTGACGCTGTGCGGAATTCGCGCCACAAATAAGTTTTGCGTTCGGCTTTGCGCCCTCGTCGCAATTGCGTTTTTCGGAACGCATTCTGCCAGCGCACAAGACCGTCCGTTACAGACTGCCGACGCGGAAGTCGTTGCGCCCGGTTCGATGCGCGCCGAAGTCGGCTTCGATTTTCTTCAAGACGTCACCTTTCCACTTTCGGGTCTCAGCGGAGACCTTACCAACGTCAGCACGGTGAACATTCGCACAGGAATCGGCAAAATTGTTGAAATTCAAGTTCAGGGAATGATTCAGGAATTTCTCAGCATCAAGCAACAAGGCGCGTCATTTGTTACTTTGGATTTGCCGAACAGCAATTCTACTCACGACATTGGCGATTTTTCGATTTGGACGAAAATCTTGCTTTTGAGTGAGCAGGGTCGAAGGCCGGCGGTTGCATTCCGATTCGGATTTGAGATGCCAAACTCGAATCAGACTAAAGGAATCGGAAATAACGCGACGGATATTTATTCCGAGGCAATTCTGGAGAGACATTTTGGAAAGCTCACCGCGTTCGGCGATTTAGGAATTGCGATTCTTACTTCTCCCAACGCCCTTTATTCACAGAATGACGAGCTGATGTACGGCGCCGCATTTCGATACGCGCTGAATAAGCGCGCCAGTCTCGTTGGCGAAGTGGCCGGGATGTACACTCCTCGAAAGCTCACACCCGCATTGTTCGGCACGGAAAGCCGCGGCGAAGGGCGTCTGGGCGTTCAAATTATGGCCGGCGGCATGATTTGGGACTTTGCGGGAATCGCGGGCCTGACCAAAAATGATCCGCGCACCGGATTTACTTTTGGAGTGAGCAAAGAAATTCGGTTGTTCGACCGCACAAAAATTCAGTAGTGCCGCACGAATCGCCGGAGCAACCTGCAGACTCCCAACCAGCATCGTAAGAGGTGGAGAGCGAGTTTCTGCATTTCCTTCCGAGAATCGTTGGCGCGCGTTGCCTGCCGTGGTATAAATACTTCTTGAAGAATTCTTATGCTGGAGAATGAAACTCCCATTCCGGACAGTGGCGAAGCGCCGCAGGGACGTCAGAACGCAGCGCTGAATGACGCGCGTCCTTCCGCTTCCAATTTTCACCGCGAGCTGCGCGTGTGGGCGCGCGATCTTCTGTTGGGAATTTGTTTTATCGTCGTCATTATTATTTTTCTGTACCAACCGGTAAAAGTGGAAGGCACCAGCATGTCGCCGCTGATTTCCGACCAGGAGCGCATCTTTATCAATAAATTGGTTTATCGATTTGAGGCGATTTCGCGCGGTGATGTGGTGGTGTTCTGGTATCCGAACGACCGCACGAAATCTTTTATCAAGCGCGTGGTTGGACTGCCCGGCGAAACAGTAGAAATTCGACAGGGGCGAGTTTACGTGAACGAGAAACTGATCGAGGAACCGTATGTTCTGCCGGCGTATCTCGATAGCAATAGTTTCGGTCCGTTCCGAGTTCCGCCGCGCCAATATTTTGTGATGGGGGACCACCGCGATAGTTCAAATGATTCGCGGATGTTTGGTCCAGTGCCCGCGGAATATATTTACGGAAAAGCTGTGTTCGCTTATTGGCCGATGGATCATTTCGGAACGCTTTCTGATTCAGTGTTGGCATCAAAATGAATTTAGCTCACTTGAAAATAGCCGATTGCTTTTTAGGAGGATGCGCTGCCCCATAAGATTGGACAGCCCGCCGCGCTTGCGCTGGAAGACGGGCGTATTTTTGTTGGACGCGCCGCGGGTGCGAAAGCCCGCCGCGGTGGAGAAGCTGTTTTCAACACCAGCCTCACCGGATATCAGGAAGTTTTTACCGATCCAAGTTACGCTGGCCAAATTGTTTGCCTGACGTACCCCCACATTGGAAATGTTGGCGCGAACGCGGACGACGAGGAAGCTTCGCATCCTTATATAGAGGCGCTTGTGGTGCGCGAATTTTCGGGGCTGGCGTCAAACTGGCGCTCTGAGGAGTCGGCGCAGGCGTATCTTGAGCGAAATAAAATTCCCGTTATTTGGGACATGGACACGCGCGCGCTGGTTCGCCATTTGCGTTCGGCCGGCGCAATGCGGGCCGTGGTTAGTACGGACGGAACTCCCGCAGAAAAATTAATTGCTGAAGCGCGCGCGTTGCCGCACATGGCAGGCCAGGAACTCGCGAGCACGGTAACTTCGTCAGAGCGATACGAGTGGAAGAAAAATTCTATCGAGCTGGCTGTTTCTCCGTGGCGCGAGGATTTAGGCGAAGCGCCAGGCAGCGAAACAAAACACTTTAAAGTGGTCGCATACGATTTCGGCATCAAGCAGAATATTTTGCGTTTGCTGGTGGATCATGGCTGCGATGTGACCGTCGTCCCGGCGCAAACTTCCGCGGAAGATGTGCTGGGATTATCGCCGGACGGAGTTTTTCTCTCGAATGGGCCGGGCGATCCGGAGCCAGTCGGATATGCGATCGAATCAATCCGAACACTAATTGGAAAAGTTCCTGTGTTCGGAATCTGCCTGGGCCACCAGCTATGCGGACTTGCGCTTGGCGGGAAAACTTACAAATTGAAGTTTGGGCATCACGGATCGAATCACCCGGTAAAGAACTTGCTGACCGGACAGGTGGAAATCACCGCGCAAAATCACGGCTTTGCGGTGGATCCGGAATCGCTGCCTTCGAGCGATGTTGAAATTACCCACGTGAATTTGAACGATCAGACCAATGAGGGAATGCGCCACCGCACTTTGCCACTGTTCAGCGTGCAATATCATCCGGAAGCTTCGCCCGGCCCGCACGATTCGCATTATTTATTCAGGCAGTTCACGGAAATGATGCGCGCGACAAAAAATTCTAAGACGTCAAAACGCAGCGCGTCACAAAAGAGCTCTTAACAAAATGCCCAAGCGCACAGACATCCACAAAATTCTGATTATTGGCTCCGGGCCGATCGTAATCGGACAGGCCTGCGAGTTCGATTATTCCGGCACGCAAGCGTGTAAAGCGTTGCGCGCGGACGGATACGAAACAATTCTGGTCAATTCCAATCCGGCCACGATTATGACGGATCCGGAGTTGGCTGAGCGTACTTACATCGAGCCGCTGACGCGTGACTATCTAGAGAAAATTATTGCCGCCGAGAAGCCGGATGCGCTGCTGCCGACTGTTGGCGGACAAACGGCGCTGAATCTTGCCGTAGAACTCGCGGAGAGTGGAATACTCGATAAGTATGGCGTTGAATTAATTGGCGCTCCGCTACGCGCGATCAAGGTCGCTGAAGATCGGCTGTGGTTCAAGGACGCATGCCGAAAAGTCGGATTGGATGTCCCGGCTTCGGCGCTTGTCAATAATGTACAGGACGCGCTGAAGCTTGCCGATCAACTCGGTTACCCGGTCGTGATTCGGCCGTCGTTTACGATGGGCGGAACCGGCGGGGCTATCGCCTACAATCGCGAAGAATTTGCGGATCTAATTTCTCACGCGCTGGACGCAAGTCCGGTGCACGAAGCGCTCGTTGAAGAATCCGTGCTCGGTTGGAAAGAATACGAGCTCGAAGTGATGCGGGATTGCCGCGATAATTTTGTGGTGATTTGCACCATCGAAAATTTTGATCCGATGGGCGTGCACACCGGTGATTCCATAACGGTTGCGCCTGCGCAAACTCTTACTGACAAAGAATATCAACGCATGCGCGATGCGGCTGCCGCGGTGATTCGAGAAGTGGGCGTGGAAACCGGCGGATCGAACGTTCAATTCGCGGTAGATCCGATGACGGGCCGGCTGGTTGTCGTCGAAATGAATCCGCGCGTTTCGAGAAGTTCGGCGTTGGCTAGCAAGGCTACTGGATTTCCGATCGCGAAAATAGCAGCGCGGCTGGCCGTTGGATTCACGTTGGACGAAATTCCGAACGACATCACCAAGAAAACACCTTCGTGCTTCGAGCCGACGATTGATTACGTGGTTGTGAAGATTCCGAAGTTTCAATTTGAGAAATTTCCTGGCGCCGACACGTCGCTCGGAACGCAAATGCAGTCCGTCGGGGAAGTGATGGCCATTGGCCGCACATTCAAAGAAGCTTTGCAAAAAGGAATTCGTTCGTTGGAGCCGCACACGCCATGGCGCGTTCCCGCAGAAACTCCTGCGTCGCTGCTGCG
>DATBYL010000170.1:0-4887 GCA_036513735.1 Candidatus Acidiferrales bacterium | reverse complement strand
ATCTGGGAATATTCGATCGCATCGCGCAGGAAAAGTTGGACGGAAATGTTTCCATGAAGTTGACGCAACTCGGGTTGGAACTTGATTTGGATTTGTGCCAGAGCATGGTGGAAGAAATTGCGGCGCGCGCGACGAGCTATGGAAATTTTGTGCGCGTGGATATGGAAGCGTCGGCATACACGCAACGGACGATTGATGTGGTGAAGCGTGTGCGTGCGAAGAGTCCGGCGATTGGCGTGGTGGTGCAATCGTATTTGCGGCGAACGGAAAATGACGTGAAGGATTTATTGGCGATTGGTTGCCGGCTACGGCTCTGCAAGGGAGCATACAAAGAAGGGCCGGACGTGGCGTTTCCGGCGAAGGCGGATGTGGATGCGAATTATGTGGCGTTGATGAAGATGATGTTGCCGAGCGGGATTTATCACGGAATTGCTACGCATGATCCGAAAATGATTGCGGCGACGGAAAAGTTTGTGGCGGAGCAGGGAATTGGGAAAGATAAATTTGAATTTCAAATGCTGTACGGAATTCGGACGGATTTGCAGAAGGATTTGGTGAAGCGCGGATATAATTTGCGCGTTTATATTCCATACGGAAAAGATTGGTTTCCTTATTTTATGCGGAGGCTGGCGGAACGGCCGGCGAATATGATGTTTTTTGCTAAGAATTTGTTTCGGAGTTAGTTTTCGCAAAGCCTTTTTTCAGTAGGTTTCGTTCGTGAATGGTTCCGCAACGATTTGGTAGGCGTCTTCATAGACCACGTAACCGACTTTATCCGTTTTCAACATCTGAACTACAACTCCGTGATGCTGGAGCAATACCACCAATTCCCGAACACGCGCGATGTGCTCGTATGCGTCGTCCTTGAACCATGAAATCGCTTTAGGTTTTCGCCGGTGGTAGGGCGGCTTCGACGCTGTAAATCGTGCAGGCTTTTTCAGGTTTTCGTTGAACCATGCTCGAATCGAGTCGTGATGTTCTTCTTCGTGCCAGTCGAGTTTTCCGGCCTCACGAAGATTCCGAACAGCGTGAAACACTCCAAGCTCTTTACCGGAGTCTTCATCGAGATCGGCGACGACGAATCGGATGTACATGTCGGCGTCTAGCGTTTGCGGCAGACCAGGACGCCGTCGCGCAGTGGGACCAGGACGGGGAAGAGGTCGGGCGAGGCGTAGCAGAGTTTGTTGAATTGTTGGATGGCGCGAGTGTTGCGGTCGGTTGATTTCGCTTTGCGGGCGACGCGGCCGGACCAGAGAGTGTTGTCGGTGATGAAAAGGCCACCGCTGCGGACTCTGCTGACTGCTTTGTGGAAAACATCGGGATAGCCGCGCTTATCGACGTCGTTGAAAATAATATCGAAATCGCCGGTGGTGGAATCGAGCGCGGTTAGCGCGTCGCCGACGTGAATTGTGACGCGATCCGCAACTCCGCCGCGAGTTAAATAATTTTTCGCGCGTTCAGAGTTGGCGGGATCGCCGTCCGTGTAATGAATTGCGCCACTGGTGCCTGCCGCGCGCGCCATCCAAAGAGTGGAATATCCGATGGCGCTGCCCAATTCAAAAATGCGTTTGGCGTCGATCAGCCGAACGAGCTGCGCGAGCAAGCGTCCGACGGCGGGGCCGACGATGGGAACGTTGTTGCGTTTCGCGTAGCTTTCCATTTCGGAGAGGACGGCGTCACGCTTCGGAAGGATGGAGTAAATATATTTTTCAACTTCGGGACTGCTGATAATTTTCATGTGCGTGCCTTCATAGCCGAACTTAGCTGATTGTCTCGCCCGGTTTCATCACGTGAATTTCGAGGCCCGCGATATCGCCGGTTTCTTTGCGCAGCGCTTCGGGCGTGCCGGTGAGCTGCGGAAATGTGGCGTAGTGCATGGGAATCACGTGCTTGGCGCCGAGCAAGCGAATGGCGTAGGCGGCTTCGCGCGGACCCATGGTGTAGTGATCGCCGATGGGAAGTAGCGCGACGTCTGGTTTGTAGAGTTCGCCGATAATTTTCATATCGCCGAATACGCAGGTGTCTCCCGCGTGGTAGAGAGAGAAGCCGCCGGGGAATCGCGCGATGTAGCCACATGGTTCGCCGGCGTAAATCATTTCGTCGCCATCGACGATGCCGTTTGAATGATGAGCGTCCACCATCGTGACTTCAATTTCGCCGGTTTTCTGCGTGCCGCCTTTTCCCATTTGCAGGAGATTCGAGACGCCCTTTGAGCCGAGCCAGTGACAAGTTTCAGGAATCGCGACGACACTCGATTTGTGTTCGCTGGCGACGGATATGGCGTCGCCGATGTGATCGTGATGGCCGTGTGTGACGAGAATCACGTCCACGCGCGGAAGTTTTCTGAGATTTGGCGGGCACGCAGGATTTCCTTCCGTCCAGGGATCGATGAGGGTGACGAATCCGTTGGGAGTTGTGACGGTGAAAGTGGCGTGACCGAGCCAGGTGATTTTATTTCCATGAGTGTTGAGCATGAATGCGTTCTCCGGAATGAATTTATGGACGTGCGGCGCCGGCTGAAAGAATGCCGTTAATAATTTTGTCGAAATCCGGGCGGGTATGTCCGCCAATCATGAAGCCAAGCAAGCGGCCATCCGCGGCGTAGAAAAAATTTGCGGGCATTTCGTCATGCCATTGAGGATCGACGCCATTTACGAAGGCATCTTCGTGGCCCATTTTTTTGCGCACACTTGGGAAGATCGGCTTGTTGTGATCGAGAAAATGTTGAATGAGATTGACGGCGGAGTCGTCGTCCATATCAACGCCGAGGACGACCAGCCCTTTCGACGCATAATCGTGTGCGATTTGATTGATGATGGGAAATTCATCGCGGCAAGGCTCGCACCAGGTGGCCCAGAAAGTTACGAGAAGCGGCTTGCCTTTGTGGTCGGCGAGAAGCTTGTTGTAGCCGGCGAGATCGATTTGCGAGAGCTCTCGCGGCGCGGCGGGTTTTGCCGCTTGGGATGAGCGCGCGGCGGATTGCGTCTGAGAGGCGATGCTATTTGTGCTTAGTATGGCGGCGCAGAAAATGACTGCGGCCAGCGCCAGCGATAATCGGAATGCGGAAAGATTTGGTGCGGCAGCGGGATTGTGTCTGAGCGAGGCGCGGGTCATGGGATTCTCCGGCAACATTGTAAGCGCACGCGGGTTGGAGATTCAAATTGCGGGAAATTGCCGCGGTTAGCGGTGAGCTTCGGCGGTTCTGCGCCGGAGTGCGACGATCGAAATGATCGAAATGCCGATCAGAACGCCTACAGATGTGCCGAGCGAGAAATCGCTCGTATGAACGGACTTCAGAACAGTAAGGCGCAGAACGATTAGGAGTGCGCAGAGAGCCGGGACAAAGGTCAGCGTTCGGGCCTTATTTAGCATGTAAGGAGTCTAGCACCAATACGGCCTTGAATACGGGCCGCGTGCGAAATTGGCGCTAAGAAGTTGGCAAGCGAGGCCGCTTGTATCGGACAGTTTTTGGTGATATATCTAGGTTTCATGCTAGCGCGGCGCGGCGAAGCTTTGCGCACCGAGCTCGGAATTTTCCAAGGAGAATGATCGAATGGCATACGTAATCGCTGAGCCCTGTGTAGGAACAAAAGATACCGCGTGCGTGGACGTTTGCCCGGTAGACTGCATTCATCCGCGCAAGGATGAAGCTGCGTACGAGGCGGAAACGATGCTGTACATCCACCCGACGGAGTGCATTGACTGCGGAGCGTGCGTTCCAGTCTGCCCTGTAACGGCGATCTACGCGCTGGAGGACCTGCCGGAGAAGTGGGCGAATTTCACGGCGATCAATTCGGATTGGTACGCGAATAAGGCATAAGCGCGTACGACAAAATTTATTGATTTTGACGGCGAGGGAATAGATCCTTCGCCGTTTTTGTTTTTAGGAATGCTTTCCAGTTATTGGAGTCCACGGCCACGCGCTTCCGGGCAGCCCGGCGGAAGCATACAAATCTCTGACGCCGGATAGGAAAACGCCGGCGGACATAACCGTCATTGTCCATCGCAACATTGTAGAAATAACAGCTGGGGCCAAGGCCAATTGTGTTGGCTGCGTCCACCAGACGCGCAAGGCAGGCACGGCATATGCCAGCATGGCGCCGTAGATAATTCCCATTATCGCGTGCATCACGCGCTCACCGGAATACACGCCGCCCAAAGGCTTGCGAATCCAATCCTCAACGACGAAATCCCAAAGTGTGAGGATAACTTCGATAAGGAAGAGAACTGCCAGCACGGCGGCATAAGCGCCTTGCCAACTGAACCACGGCAGTCCGACAAATAAAATTGCATAAACGAAATCGCGGCCGGCGTGCAATTGAAGTTCTGAGCGTGCGGATTCTCCAAGTGCAGGAAGCTTGGCGCGAAATTCGTGGTAGTAAATCGTGTCAAACGCGCCGAGGAACGCGACGGCGGTGAGAAGGTAAAGTGCGGTCCTCATCGTAGCTTTAGTCGGCGACGGCGCGGAAGGCTAATACGGCATTCAGTCCACCGAAGGCAAACGAGTTGGAAATTGCTGCTTTAATTTTCGCGGGGCGAGCGACATTGGGGATGTAGTCGAGATCGCAGAGCGGATCGGGTTCGGTGAAATTCGCGGTTGGCGGCAGAATATTTTCGCGCATGGCGAGCAGCGTAGCCACCGCTTCGATTGCACCGGCCGCGCCAAGCGCGTGGCCATGCATGGATTTGGTGGAGCTAACAGGAATGCCGTCGGCAAGCGCGCCAAAGACTTCGCGTATCGCGCGTGTTTCCGCGGGATCGTTGCCGGGCGTGCCGGTGCCATGCGCGTTGATGTAGCTGACTTCTTCGAGCGGCATGGCTGCATCGGCTAGGGCCGCGCGCATTGCACGGACCGGGCCAATAACCGTGGGCTGCGTGATGTGGCTC
>DATBYL010000169.1:0-5125 GCA_036513735.1 Candidatus Acidiferrales bacterium | reverse complement strand
CACGGCTGATGGGCGCGGGACTCGGCGAAGTTTTGCCATGGAAGTTCGTGCCGGACACATTTCTATTTCTCACGCTCTTACTCGCCGGGTTTTCCATGTATCGGCTGGCGCGTTCGTGGATGTCCGCAGATGCCGCGCTTGCCGCCGCGGTAATTTACATGGCATCTCCGTATCATCTGGTGGATATGTACGTGCGAAGCGCGTTCTCTGAAATGCTTGCCGGCGCTTTTCTTCCGCTCGTATTGCTCTGCGTTTTCAATTGCGCGCGTGAGGAGCAGCTCGATTCGCTACAGCCGGATCGCTTTCGGTCGAGAATTATTGCGTGGCGAAACATCGCGCTCCTGGCCATTGCTTACACATTCGTTTGGCTCACAAATGCGCCCGCCGCCGTACTGACGAGTTACGCGATCGCATTCTTGCTGTTTATTCTCGCATTTCGCCGGCGTTCATTTGCTCCGCTCTGGCAAGGCGCGGCCGGAATCGCGTTGGGACTGACGCTGGCGTCCGCATACATTATTCCCGCAATTTTCGAGCAGCGCTGGGTCGTTATCGAGGAGGCGATCTCCGAGCCGCTCGTCTACGCCAATAGTTTTGTTTTTCAGTGGATTACCGATCCAAGAAATCACGTGTTTAATTTCATGATTACGAGTGTCGCGGTATTTGAAATGGTAATCGCATTTACCGCGGCATTTTTTCTGCGTCGGCGAACCGGAAAATTTGGCGCAGCCGGATTCGCGCTTCTGGCACTCGTCATTCTATCGATTGTATTCATGGTGCAGCCGACCGGTTATCCGCTGCAATTCTTGCCGAAAATCCGATTCCTGCAATTTCCGTGGCGTTGGCTCATGCTGCTGGGAATTAGTTTCGCCGCGTTTCTTGGCGGCGCGATTGTGTGGGCGCGCCGTCGGCTGGCGATCGGCTTAATTTATCTAATTATTCTCGCGGCAACTGGCACATTCATTTGCAAATACTTCGCCAAGTGGGACCCAGCCTCCGAGGAAATAAGGATGGCCGACGCATCAATAAAAAACGGCAAAGGCTACGACGGCGTTGTCGAATACCGTCCTGACTTTGGCGAAGAAGCCGATCTGCCGGTCGGTGCGCCGCTCGTCGAATTAGTTCCACCGGGAACCGATCGACTTTCCGCGGAGCGCCGGGAACCGACGGACGGAACTGTGTCGATCGAATCATGGCTGGCGCAGAATAAAATTTTCACTGTGACGTCGCCTGCGCCGGTAGTGGCCGCTGTGAAATTGTTGGAATATCCGGCGTGGCAAGTGCGAATTAATGGCCGACTCGGCGCGCGCCAGGCTGATTCTTATTTCGGCCAAATGTTGTTAGCGCTACCCGCAGGCACAAACCACGTAGAAATACACTTCGGATGGACGCGGGATCGCACGGTCGGTTGTGTGGTAAGTGGAATCGGAATTCTGATTTTGAGCTGCGTCGCAACGATGGGCTGGCGAAAATCTCCACCTAACACCGGATAATTCTTCGCCGATTCTGTGAATCGCTGCCGCTTGAACCGTCATCCAATTCGGTTTGTTGGAGTATCTGCGCGGAGAACATGCACAGCGCGGCGGTTGCCGCCTAAAGTTGCAAATCACGTATTTTGCTTCTAGAATTTTCCATTCTAGATTGCAAAGCTCTTATTTATACGTCTTCTCGAACTCGGGAATAAAGCTTCTCGAAATCCAGTCAATTTGTCAGGAGGGCACCACATGTTGCGCATAAATGACGAAGCTCCCAACTTTACGGCCGAAACTTCGCAGGGCACCATCAACTTTCATGAATGGATCGGCGACGGCTGGGCGATTTTGTTTTCGCATCCGAAGGATTTTACGCCGGTTTGCACCACCGAGCTGGGTTACATGGCCGGCCTGAAGCCGGAGTTCGACAAGCGCAACACGAAGATTATCGGCTTGAGCGTTGACCCGGTGACCAGTCACGGCAAGTGGGCCGCGGACATTGAAGAAACGCAGGGACACAAAGTGACGTACCCCATGATTGGCGATCCCGAACTGAAAATCGCGAAGTTGTACGACATGCTGCCCGCCGACGCGGGAACCACTTCCGAAGGACGCACCGCCGCGACGAACGCAACCGTCCGCACTGTGTTCGTCGTCGGTCCCGATAAGAAAATCAAATTGATGCTGGCCTATCCGATGAGCACTGGCCGCAATTTCGACGAAGTGTTGCGCGTAGTCGATTCGATGCAGCTGACCGCGAAGCACAAAGTGGCCACGCCGGTAAATTGGAAAGTTGGCGAGGACGTGATTATTCTGCCTTCTGTTACAGAAGACGAAGCCAAGCAGAAATATCCGAACGGCTGGAAGGCGCCGCGCCCGTACTTGCGAATCGTTCCGCAGCCGAAATAATAACGGCGTGGAAATCGAAGGGCAACTCCACCACTTCCAATGCAGCCCGACAAAGAAGTAATAACTCGATGGAACAACTCCGCCCAATTCTGGGAGAAGCATCGCGAAGTTATCCGCCAAATGTTTGCGCCTGTTGCGCAGGCTTTGATCGATGACGCAAAGATTGGCGCGGGCCAAACTGTTCTCGACGTGGCCACCGGTCCCGGAGAACCGGCGTTGTCAGTAGCGGAATTGGTTGGCCCCGAAGGAAAAGTCGTCGGAGTCGACCCCATTCCCCGGATGATTGAAGGCGGCCGCCGCGCGGCAAATCGCCTCGGACTAAAGAATGTAAAATTTGAAGTCGCCCATGCTGACCGCCTGCCCTTTTCTGACGCAACATTCGATTCCGCAATCAGCCGATTCGGAATAATGTTTTTTCCGTCGCCGCTGGAGGGCATTCGCGAAATGTTGCGAGTGCTTAAGCCGGAAGGGAAGTTAGCCTTCGCGGTTTGGTGCAGCGTCGAAAGAAATCCGTTTCACTCCGTGCTCTCGCAAATCCTGGATCGCCTCGTCGAACCCACGCCGCCGGCGCCCGATGCTCCCGACGCGTTTCGCTTTGCAAGCCCAGGAAAATTGCTGCGGATTCTCTCCGAGGCCGGTGTTCCCGCTCCAACCGAGCGCGTACTGCAATTCAAAATAGAAGCAGCAGTCTCCGCCGAAGAATTTTGTGTTTTACGAGGCGAGATGTCCGAATCATTCCATAAGAAGCTCGCCACGCTCTCCCCTCATCAAAGCGCGGAAGTTAAGCATCTGGCGCTCAATTCATTTCGTAAATACTCCACAGATGGCGGAATGAGTTTTCCGGCGGAAGTTCTAATCGTGAGCGGCGCGAAGAGCCGAAAGTAATTGCGTCTCCGTGTTTGCTTCTCGTAGAATCTGCGCACACATATGCCTAAGTGTCGATTATTTTTGCTGACTTTATTTGCCGTCGCGCAGGTCGTCAACGCCGACCCAGTTCACCTTCGCACCAACTCACTAGAAAGTCCGCTCGGCATCGACACGCTGCGCCCAACATTTTCCTGGCAGAGCAACGCGAAGACTCCGAACTGGATGCAGTCCTCCTATGAAATCCTCGTTGCCACCGACGCGAAGAATCTTCTCCCCGGCAACGCCGACGCATGGGACTCGGCTCGAATTAAATCATCGGAATCGGTGAACATTACTTACGGCGGCTCGGCATTGAAATCACAGCAAAGATATTTTTGGAAGGTCATCACCTGGGACGACAAAGGCGCTCAAACAGTTTCCGCGCCTGCATGGTTTGAAACCGGTCTTCTAACCGCCGCGGATTGGAAGGCGCAGTGGATTGCGCGCAAAGATCCTGAAGCCGAACGCGAACTAAACGCAATTCGCTGGATCTGGCTACCGAATTCCGATGCGATGCACGTGCCGTCGTCCACGCCCGCATTTTTTCAATATCGCTTGCATCTCACAGAAGCGCCGCTGGCTGCCAGTCTTCACGTTCTTATGCGCGGAAAATTTATTGCGCGCGTGAATCGCAACCTAACAGGGCATCACGATGAGTGGGGCGCGTTTGATCGCGAACAAATCAACCTTCGCGAAGGCGATAATTATATCGAAGTTAATGTTGAGTCGCATCGCGCAGGCGCGCCGCCTGCTACTTCGCCTGCAGCTTTTGCGGCATCAATCCGCATCACTTATTCAGATGGCAGGGAAGAGCGCATCGTAACGAACGATAAGTGGCTGGTGCGGGCAACTCCCAATGCGGCGTGGCAATCTGCTCAGGACGTCGGTCCGCTCGCGCTTCACTTCGGCATCGGCACCGATCGCCAGCAAGCGATCCCGGGACCGGACCGAGTGTCAACCGACGCATCCTTGCTCCGAAAAAATTTCAGCGTGGATTCGCCGATACGCACTGCGCGATTGAGCATCACCGCGCTCGGCGCCTATCAGGCGTTTATCAACGGCCAATCCGTCGCGCCGAACACGCTCCTCGCTCCCGGCTGGACGGATTTTCACAAACGCGTGCTCTACCAAACTTATGATCTGACGCCACTCGTCAGTCAGGGGGCAAACGCAATCGGTGTTTTGCTCGGCGGTGGATGGTATAGCTCTCCGATGACGTGGGCGGGCGTTCGCGTAATGCCGGGACCGAATCTTTTGCGCGCGCAACTTGAAATCACCTTCGCAAACGGCACACACCAGACGATTGCTACAGATCAAAGTTGGCTTACTGCGTCCTCGCCAATTACTTTTTCCGAAATTTACGGCGGCGAGGCGTACGACGCGCGCCTCGCACAACCCGCGTGGAATACGCCAAACTTTGACGCGTCACGCTGGACGCCAGCCGTCACAGCGAGCGCACCAGATGAAGGCATGGTCCTGACCGCCCAACCAGACTTGCCGATCAATTCGTCAATTACGCTTCGCCCGATAAACCTCGATCCCACCAGCCCAAAACATCCGCCCATTTTTGACATGGGTCAAAACATGGTCGGAAATGTTCGCATCCACGTGCGCGGCCGGCGGGGCACCATCATCACTTTGCGCTATGCCGAGCGGCTGAATCCTGACGGCAGCCTCTACACAGAAAATCTTCGCAATGCCGACGCCACGGACACGTACATTCTTTCCGGCGATGGCGATGAGACCTGGACGCCTGCGTTCACCTTTCACGGTTTTCGTTACGTCGAATTTGGGTTCTTCGGATCAATCAAGTTCGCGCCGGGCACGCGCCCGCCGTTCCC
>DATBYL010000168.1:0-3675 GCA_036513735.1 Candidatus Acidiferrales bacterium | reverse complement strand
CGTCCCGCGCGCTCGGCAATTTCCTCAGGCCCGCGCGCGGCAGCCATTTCGTTGCGGATCCATTGCTCGTCTTCAGGAGTCAGCCGCGCTTGCGACGCCACCATTTGCGCGAAAATTCTGTACGCCGCCGCGGTCGGAACTCTCCCGGCGGACGTGTGCGGCTGCGAGAGATAGCCCGCCTCTTCCAGATCAACCATCACATTGCGGATTGTCGCTGGGCTCAGCTGTTCCGCCAGACGCTTTGAAATCGCGCGAGAAGATATCGGCTCGCCGGTCTCAATGTAAGCGCGCACCACATCGGCCAGAATCTCGCGATTGCGGCGCTCCTGCGTGTCTGTATCGCGCATCATCATGAAAAGTAAATCCCCACAATTTCATTGTATGCAGGACGCGAAGCGGACGCAACCGCGCCCGCCGCGCCTGTTGCGCGAAATGCGAATGATTTGCTTCGGATGGAATCCCGCTAAATCTCGTCCATCTTTTCCGTATCGATTTGCGCGCGCTGCAAGCGGTCGGAATAATCAATGTACAGAGTTTTCCATTCCGAATAGAAATCCAGCGCCGCCGTCGCCGCTTCGCGGTGACCATTCCCTGTTTGTTTTGTGCCGCCAAATGGCAAATGAGTTTCCGCACCGATCGTCGGAGCGTTCACATAAACAATTCCCGTGACAATATCCCGCATCGCGCGGAAAGCCTTATTCACGTCACGCGTATACACCGACGCCGACAGTCCATATTTAACGCCATTCGCAATTTCTAGCGCTTGATCGAAATTATCAATCGGGATTACTGCCACAACCGGCCCAAATATTTCTTCCTGACTGATGCGCATCTTCGCGTCGCAATCTGAAAAAATCGTCGGCTCGTGGAACCAACCCTTGCCGAAATCGCCATCCTTTAAGCGATTACCACCCGTCGCCAGCTTTGCGCCTTCCCCTTTTCCGATTTCCACGTACTCCGAAACTTTGTTCAGCGCAGCTTCGTTGATCAGTGGACCCATTTCCGTCGATGCGTCCAGGCCATTGCCAACTCGCAACGCCTTCGCGCGCTTCGCAAATCGCTCCACAAATTCGCCATAAACTTTTTTGTGAACGGCGAATCGGCTCGCCGCTGTGCAGCGCTGGCCGGTGGTGCCAAACGATCCCCACACCGCGCCTTCGACAGCCAAATCCAAATTCGCATCGTCTAGAACAATAATGATATTTTTCCCGCCCATCTCCAGCGTGCATTTCTTGAAAGTCGGCGCACACGCTTCGCTCACCAGCCGCCCAACTTCCGTTGATCCCGTAAAGCTAACCAAATTCACGCCGGGATGGCTAACGAGCGGCGCGCCCGCCGAAGGCCCATCGCCCATCACAATATTTACAACGCCGCGCGGCAGACCGGCTTCCGTCAGCGCCTGCACATAATTAAATGTAGAAAGCGGCGTATCTTCAGCCGGCTTAATCACCACCGTATTTCCGCAGACAAGCGCCGGCGCAATTTTCCACGAAGGAATCGCCATCGGAAAATTCCACGGCGTCACCATCCCCGCCACGCCAATCGACGACCGCACGCTCATCGCGAATTTATTCGGCAATTCCGAAGGAGTCGTCTGCCCGAATAAGCGCCGCCCCTCACCGGCCATGTAATACGTCATGTCGATCGCTTCTTGCACGTCGCCGCGTGTTTCCGTCAGGATCTTTCCCATTTCGCGGGTCATATCGCGCGCCAAATCATCTTTTCGCCGCACCAATAATTCCGCGGTACGAAACAGAATTTCCGCGCGGCGCGGCGCCGGCACCAGCCGCCAACTTTTGTACGCTTCCGTCGCCGCATTCACAGCCAAATCCACGTCTTCATTCGTCGACGACGAAAACATCCCGACCAGGTCGGACGTATTCGCCGGATTGCGATTCTCAAATGCTTTATGATTGCGGGAGTCCTGCCATTCCCCGTTGATGAAATTCTTATAGACCTTCGGCGTCACTACGCTTGTCATCGAGCCTCCAGATATGCGGGGTCAAACGGATTGAAATTATTTCAGTGCGATCCATTAATGCGGACAATCAAACTTAGCAGAGGGTTCGCGGAGCGTCAACGAGCGGCCAAACGATCCGCGCTATCGCTGAATGGAAGGAGTTGTAGATGAAGGGGCCGAGCCAGCAGGCTTAGCAGGACGCGGCGCGCCTCGCCCAGCCGTATCAGATCCCAGCCCAAGTTTTTGCAATGAAAGCGCGTCAAGCTTCCCGCTCGGATTCAATCCATTCACTTGCTGAAAATGCTTCATCGCGGCAACGCTGTCATCATCCCACTTGCCACTCGGCTCGCCTTTGTATGAATCCGACGCAGCCAGCGCAGTTTGAATTTCCTTGATGCGATCCGCCGTCGGCGCCATCTGCATTCTGGATTTCGCGGTCCACGTCGCCGCCCCAGGCTTTCTCTTCACAGCCGTCGAGGACGAACCCGACTTCGCCGGCGTCACAGGTTTCTTCGCTTGCGAAGAAGAAGAAGTGCTCGTAGACTTCGCTGGCGCCTTCGGCTTCGCAGCAGCAGAAGTGGGCGCCGTAGCACCGGATTGCGCACCAGCCCGAATCACGCAACAAATACACAAGCCGCCGACGATCAACAGTCCGCCAGCGGCTCGTAGAATTATTGTTTGCGTTCTAACCAATGCGCCTCGTTGAAAACACGTTTTTACGCGTAACGCCCTTCAGCGATTTAATTTGCCGGAGGTACGATGCCCGCCAGCCGGCGTGACATTACCGTGCCGTCGCCCATTTCCAGTACCCTGAAAACGGCTTCCTGCCCCGGCTTCAGCGCCGAAATAATCTTCTGATACTCAGCAACGCTGCTAACCGGTTGTCCGTTTACGGAAAGAATCACGTCTCCCGGACGGAACGCAAGGTCTTCGCCAAAACTCGCCGCAGCCGGTCGCTGTTTTACAATTACTCCGCGGTCCGCGTCGATGCCGATTTCCTTCGCCTCTTCCGGCGTCAAGTTTCCGACGTGCAGGCCAAACGCATCCTTCCCAGGCGCAGTCGGCGTCACATCGTCATTCTTCGCGTCTTCCGGAAAAATCTTCGCTCGGTCTCCGACTGTCACGGAAACGGTGTGCGCAACTTTATCCCGGACATAAGTGAGTTCAACCTTATTTCCCACCGGCGTCCGCGAAACTGGATCCACCAGGTCGTTGCCGATGTGCACTGGCTTTCCATTCACTTTCGTGATGACGTCTTCTGGCTTCAATCCCGCCTTCGCGGCCGGCCCATCCTTATCAACCGAACCAATCATGATTCCGTATTCAGCGCCCAAACTGTGCAGCGCAACAGGATTCATACTTTCCTCTTCGCGGAACGTAATTCCGATGGACCCGCGCGTCACGTGTCCGTGCGTAACAAGCTGGTTGTAAACATCAATGGCCACATTCGACGGCAGCGCAAATCCCACTCCTTCATTTCCCATGCTGCGCGAACCGGTCATAATCGCCGTGTTAATTCCAATTACCTGGCCAGCCATATCCACAAGCGGCCCACCGGAATTTCCCGGATTAATCGCCGCGTCCGTCTGTAAGAATCTCTGAAATTGCGAGGTGCTCCCTGGTAACTTGCTGCGATCACGATCCTTCGCACTCACGATCCCCGCCGTCACCGTGGCGTTCAAATCGAATGGGCTGCCAATCGCCAGTACCCAGTC
>DATBYL010000167.1:0-2941 GCA_036513735.1 Candidatus Acidiferrales bacterium | reverse complement strand
GTGAGCCGATTGTCCGCGCTAATTCTTCGAGAGCGGCGTGCGTTTTCGGAACGTAGCGGCGGAGATTTTCCAGAAAGGTTGAGACGCGCCAGAAAAACATTCCTGCGTTCCAGAAATAGCGGCCCGAGGCGACGTAGCGCTTGGCGACGGCGAGCGAAGGCTTTTCTGTGAATTGGCGGACGTCATATGTGGGAAATTTTCCGACGCGCTGCGAAGTCTTGCCGCGTTCGATGTAGCCGAAGCCGGTTTCGGGGCGCGTGGGTGGAATTCCGAGGACGGCCATTTGCCCGGGCTGTGTTGCGATGCGAAGCGCGGACTGAACTAGCGCGCGATACTTGGCGCACTGCGCGATGTAGTGGTCGGCGGGAAGGACGGCCATGAGCGCGTCACGATGTTCGTGACGTAGATGAATTGCGGCCAGGCCAATTGCGGCGGCAGTGTTGCGTCCGGTTGGTTCCGCGAGCACATGAGATTTCGCGACGCGCGGAAGTTGTTTGCGAACTTCGGCGGCTTGATCTTCGTTGGTGACGATCCAAAGATTTGCGGGACGGAAAAGCGGTGAAAGGCGCGCGGCGGTTTGCTGCAACATTGTATCGGCGCCGATGATGTTGAGGAGTTGCTTCGGCGTGCGTAGGCGGCTGCGCGGCCAGAAGCGGGTGCCGCGCCCTCCGGCAAGGATTACTGCGTAGGCGTGAAGTTTTTCTTTGGTGTTCTTCACAAAATTTCCTGTGAATTAATTATCGTTTCACGATTTGCGCTATGGCATCTTCGGGAATTCCGAGAGCGCTCAGATGCACCGCATAGCGCGCGAGATCGGGAACGAAAGCGCAGAGCATCGTCGTGCGCGCCGCGGGTTCGATGCGCCATGAGCCTTGCGCCGCCGGCAGGAACCACGCTTCGCCCGGATGATATTCGGATTCTCCGTGGCCCGCGCTGGATTTTTCGCCCCAGGTGATGCGTCCTTTTCCGGCGACGACAATCCACAAATCAAAATGTATTTGGTTGGTGGTCCGATCGATTGGTTTTGAGAATTGCCATTTTTCGAGAGCGAAATATTTGTTGGCAACGAAGTGCGAAACTTCAGCGCCGTGTGCGGATGCGCGAGTGGCTTCCACTTTTCCGCCGCGCTGGCGATCGAAGTTCAGCACGTCCATGGCTTTATTAATGTGCAATGGACGCATGGTGCCATCTGCCTGGCGGCGATTGTAATCGTGCACACGGTAGGTGAGATCGGAATTCTGCTGGATTTCGCAGAGCACAGAACCGGGACCGATAGTGTGCGCGGTGCCTGCTGGAACGAAGATTGCATCGCCTGCGGAAACGGGAATGCGGTTCAGACAATTTTCGACAGTCCCTTCGTCGACTGCTCGGCGGAAAACCTGACGCGTGACGCCGGGTTTCAGGCCAACGAAAACTTCGCTTTCGGGTTGCGCGGCGACCGCGTACCAAATTTCTGTTTTTCCGACGCCGCCGGACGCGGCTTCATGCTTTTGCGCGTAGTCGTCGTGAGGATGCACCTGCACGGAAAGTTTATCGGCGGGAAATAAAAATTTCACCAGCAGAGGAAACGCGGCGCGCGGCTTCTCATCGGCTTGAAAATGCGTGCCGGCCCAGTCTTGCGGCATGTCGCGCCAGACATCATTTAGTTTGTAGCCTGCGAACGGACCTTCAGCGAATTTGCATTCGTTGGCGGTGAGCCAGACTTCGCCGATCGGTTCGGAGAATTTATTTTTTTCAGGAAGCGATCTGGCAGGAATTGATTTTTCTGAAAACAATGGCGCGAGAGTTTTTGCGCCCCAAATTCGCGGCACGAAAATCGGTTCGAGGCGCGAAGGACGCAACGGAAATTCTCTACTCACGATGCGGAAGCGGCCTCAGCGAAAAATCGTTCCATGCGGCGCAGACCTTCTTCGATGCGCTCCATGCTGGTGGCGTAAGAGAGGCGCAAATATCCGGGAGCGCCGAAGGCGTCACCGGCAACGACGGCGACGTGCGCTTTTTCGAGAAGTTGCTTGGCGAGTGTGGGTGTATCCGCAGCGCCGCCGTGGCGTCCGACATGTTTTGAAACATTCGGGAACATATAAAACGCGCCTTGCGGAGAAGCGCAGGTGATTCCGGGAATCGTGTTAAGTCCGGCGAGGATGTGTGCGCGGCGTTTCGCATATTCGGCGAGCATGGCGGTGACTGTTTCCATCGAGCTTGTGACTGCTGCTAGCGCGGCTTTTTGCGTGATGGAACTTGGATTGGAAGTGGACTGGCTTTGCAAACGCGTCATCGCTTCGATTACATCTTTCGGAGCTAGAGCGAAACCGGCACGCCAGCCCGTCATCGCGAAAGTTTTTGAAAGCGAGCCGGCGACGATTACATGCGGCTTCGCGCCGGACTTTCCGGCGATTGAATATGGCTTGCCGCCGTCATAAATGAAATGTGAGTAGCACTCGTCGGTCATCAGCCAGATGCCGTGTTTTTCGCAGACGGCCAGGATACGCTCGAACTCGTCGGGGGGAATCACGGCGCCTGTTGGATTGTTGGGCGAATTGATGATGATCATTCTCGTGCGCGGCGTAATTGCTTTTTCGACCGCGGCTGCGCGGAGTGTGAAGCCATCGTCGGCGCGTGTTTCCACAAAAATTGGAGTTGCGCCGGTGTATTTCACCATGTCCGGAAAACTTACCCAGTAGGGAACGGGAATTAAAACTTCGTCGCCGGATTGAGCGAGCGCGTTTAGCGCGTTGAAGAGCGCTTGCTTGCCGCCGGTGGTGAAAATGCATTCGGAGGCGTCATAGCTTGAGCCGAATTGCGCTGCATGCCACTTGGAGATACCTTCGCGCAACGGCATGATGCCGCTTGCCGCGGTATATTTCGTGAAATTTTGTTCCAGCGCTTGCACGGCGGCGCGTTTGATGTGATCCGGCGTAGGGAAATCGGGTTCGCCGGGGCC
>DATBYL010000166.1:0-5178 GCA_036513735.1 Candidatus Acidiferrales bacterium | reverse complement strand
GGATGCGTGGATATTTCGATGGGCGGAGGAATTATTTCAGGACGTCCGGTATGCGCTGCGGCAGATGCGGCGAAATCCCGGATTTACGGCGGTCGCGATTCTGACGCTGGCGCTGGGAATTGGCGCGAATACGGCAATTTTTTCGATCTTGGATCCGTTGCTGCTGCGCAAACTTCCAGTTCAGAATCCCGATGAGCTTGTACTAATTCACGGAGCCGGGCCTCTCGGGTCAGCGGAACAGTCAGAATTGCCCTCTTACTTCATGTATCGAGACAACAGCAAAATGTTTTTGGGCGTTCTCGCTGCGCCTGCTGGTAGGTTTAGTTTCCCTCTAACATGGAATGGACGGACGAAGACCGTCGATGGGCTACCAGTATCGGGAAACTTCTTCACCGTCCTTGGCGTGCGCCCATTTCGTGGTCGCTTGCTTACTGAGGACGACAGCCGGTCTTCGGATGGCAATCCGGTTTTGGTGCTGAGCTTCGACTATTGGCGTAGAGAGTTCAACGGTGACGACACCGCAATCGGAAAAACAATACTCTTTCAGGATGTGCCCCACACAATCATTGGCGTCGCGCCGCCCGATTTCTTCGGCATTCATGTCGGCGAAATTCCTTCGTTCTATTGGCCCATAGGATCAGGCCCAGGGTGGTCACACATATGGGTCGACGCTGTCGCGCGTCTGAAGCCGGGCGTCTCCGTTGCACAGGCACAAGCGGGCCTCGATCCAGTCTTTAGGCAGGTGATGGCTGCGTCTTCAATTCCTGAAATCGAAAAGCAGCAAAACATGTCACACGTTGTACTGAGTCCCATCGAACGTGGCATTTCTGATTTGCGCGAGAAGTTCTCTCTTGCCGGGAAGGTCTTGATGGCGGTGGTCGGACTGATTCTGTTGATAGCTTGCTCCAATGTGGCGAGCCTGCTTTTTGCACGTGGCGCCGCGCGGCAAAAAGAAATCACGGTGCGGCTAGCACTCGGCGCCGGGCGATGGCGATTGGTTCGCCAACTCCTGACGGAAAGCACGTTACTCGGATTGATTGGTGCGACCGTGGGGGTTCTCGCAGCGATCTGGATGAGCCGAGTGCTGATAGCCTCAATCGCAACGGACCACTCAACGGCTCTTCTTGTTGCAGGCGTCAGCAGTCGCGTACTGGTATTCACCGGGGGCGTTCTAGTAATTACAGTTTTGCTTTTTGGCCTTGCGCCTGCGCTGGCGGCGACGCGAGGTGATCTTGCGCAAGGGCTTAAGGTTCAATCGTCCGGATCAACCGGCGCGACATCACATTCGTGGCTCCCGAATTCAACCGTGGTGATTCAGGTCGCACTTTCCGTCACGGTCTTAGCCGGAGCCGGACTTCTTCTGCACAGTCTCTACAATCTCGAAACCGCCGATCTGGGTTTTGATCGCGACAATGTGATTGCGGTTTCATTTGACTGCTGCGACGCTGGCCGTACGCCGGAACAGTCGTCGGCTCTTTACGATCAAATTATGACGAAGGCAAAAAGCCTACCCGGTGTTCGATCCGCGGGATTTTCGGAGTATTCGCAAACAAGCGGTCAACCCGGCATGAATGTTGCCGTCGAAGGATTCACGCCACATTCGATCAATGAACAGGTCGTATTGGTCAGTGACATCACGGCCAGCTATTTTGAAACATTAGGAATTCCGATACTGGCGGGACGCGATTTTACGGAGCGAGACAATTCCACCGCGCCGTCCGCCGCGATCATCAATCGCACCATGGCGCGTCATTATTTCGGCGACGGTAATCCGATTGGACGGCACTTCAGGTTTTTGGAAAACCAGTGGGCGCCGTTTGTCATCGTTGGCGTGGTGGCTGATTCCATTTACAACGACGTGCGCGAAAAAACTCCGGACGTTGTATACATCAATACTCAGCAATTGGGGGTCACCCAACATTCGACGGGAACTGGCGGAGTGCTGAATGTTCGAGCGATCGCCAGCGCGAAGACACTTGCCGGCCCATTGCGCGATCTAATTCGGTCTTTTGACAAAGGCGCGGAGATCAAATCCATCCGCACCCTCCGCGAACAAGTAGACATCTCGCTACACCAAGATCGATTGATTGCTGCACTTTGCAGCACCTTCAGTTTGCTGGCGCTCGGACTTACTTGCGTCGGACTGTACGGCACGCTGTCCTTCAACGTCGCAAGCCGCACAAAAGAAATTGGCGTTCGTATGGCGCTCGGTGCGTGTAAAGGAAGCATTTTCCGATTGGTGATTAGGCAAGGCATGCGGCTGGTGATCGTTGGTCTGGTCATTGGCGCGGCGGGCGCACTAGCATCGGCCTCGTTGCTGGCGAAATTATTGTTTGGAGTTAAGGGCGCGGATCCGGTGACGTTTGTTGGGATGTCCGTCGTGCTGATCGTGGCGGCGATTCTGGCTTGTTATTTGCCCGCCCGACGCGCGATGCGCGTTGATCCGATGACGGCACTGCGGTACGAGTGACCGCGAATCGGCTGGCGCGCTGCGCTGGCTGAACAATTTCTGTTATTCTCGGTGCGTGCATCGAAGGATTCCTTCCGGAATATTTTTACTGTCAATTGCCGCGCTAAGTGTCGCGGCGCTTTCATTGATAATGACGATGAGCGCTCGCGTTACAGCAACTTCCCTTGTGCCGCAGCAAGGTCAGCAGCAAGTGAAACCGCCCACTCCGCCGGGACAGCGGCTGGATCAGATTACTCCGCCGGCTGTGGTGCAATCCGCAAAGACTCCTTTGACTGTAGTGGTAATTGATCCGGCGCATGGCGGATCGGATTCCGGCGCGCGCGGAGCGAGTGGAATTAATGAAAGTGAGATTGTGATGGATTTTACGCGCGCGATTCGCGCGGCGCTGGAAGCGCAGGGATTGCGCGTGGTGCAAACGCGGACGGGCAATGAAGGGCCGTCATTTGACGATCGCAGCGCGATTGCGAATGCGCAGCGCGGCGCGGTGTTTGTTTCGATTCACGTCGCATCGACGGGAGTATTCGGGCAAGCGCGGGCTTATTCGCAAATTCCGGTGGACGTGCCGGGCGATTTGCTTAGCGGACAGTCATTTGGAACGCTGAGTTTTCCCGCGCGCAATGGATTTTTGCCGTGGGATCGCGCGCAGGAACCGTATCTGGCGGCAAGCCGGAAATTTGCGGAGCTGGTGCAGTCGGCATTCGCGCAGAAATTCAAGGGTTCGCCGGACGCGCCAATTTCGGCGGCAGTGCGTCAACTGCGAACGGTGGGCGCGCCAGCAATTGCGATTGAAGTTTCCAGCGTGTCGATCGCGGATCGCGAACCGCTTTTGCGAATGGCGCCGGGAATTGCAGACTCGATTGCGCAGGCAGTGGTAAGTTTCAAACCGATTTACGAGGCGGCGGGACATTGATTTATGAGAACGAAAAAGCGGAAGTGAAGAAGACGTCGTCCTTCACAAACATGCCGCCAAAAATTAAGTGGCTGATTGCGGCGTTGTGCGCGGCGGTGCTGATTGGATTATTTTATTTGCCGAGATTGTGGAGAGGCGCGCGCGATTTGGAAAAGCCCGCCACGTCGGATGAACAAGCGCGGCGCGAAATTGTGCAGCCGCCCATCGTTACGCCAACCGACGCGAAAGTGACGACAAAATTATTTTGGATTTCCGCGTCGAATCCAAGCGTCCTGGAAGCGGAAGATGTGAGCGTGGCGCTTTCGGCCGATCCGGTGCAGCGCTCGCGTCAAATTGTGAATGCGCTGATACTTTCACCGCCCACTCCGCAGCAGCGCACGCTGCCCGCGGATACGGCTTTGCTGGATTTTTATTTATTGCCGGACGGCACGGCGATTGCGGATTTCGCCGACACGCTTTCGACCGGCACGGCTTCTGGAATTACGAGCGAACAGCTTGCGGTGGATTCGATTACGAGAACGCTCGGCGCGGCAGTGCCGCAAATTCGCCGGTTGAAAATTTTGTTGCACGGACAGGAAGCGGACACGCTCGCCGGGCACGTCGACCTGACCGGATTTTTCGCAGTGCGCGCGGCGGCATCTACTGCGCCGGTTCCCGCGCCGCCACCTCCGACCGCGCCGCCTACAAAACCCGGAACGTAAACACGCGCTTCCGCGTGATAACATGTCCCGGCCCACCGATTTATTTGAAAAGATATTTTGAATTGCAATTGAGGAGGAAATTTTGCGCAGCGATGGCCGAGCGGCCGACCAGATGCGTCCGGTGAAAATTACGCCGGATTTTATTACCACTGCTGAAGGCAGCGTGCTGATTGAAATTGGGAACACTCGCGTGATTTGCACGGCCACGGTGGACGACGGCGTGCCAAGCTTTCTGAAGGGCCAGGGCAAAGGCTGGGTGACCAGCGAATATGGAATGCTGCCGCGCGCAACGGACGAGCGCACAAATCGTGAAGCCGCGCGAGGAAAACAATCGGGACGCACGCTGGAAATTCAGCGGCTAATTGGACGCGCTCTGCGCTCCGTTGTCGATCAACAAAAATTGGGTGAGCGAACGGTCGTGATGGATTGCGACGTGATTCAAGCGGACGGCGGCACGCGCACGGCGTCAATCACCGGAGCATTTGTTGCGCTGGCGCTGGCGCTGCAGAAATTGGTGACGTCACGCATTCTGAAAGAATTGCCGTTGCGCGATTCGGTAGCGGCAACGAGTGTTGGATTGGTGGACGACGATGTGCTGCTCGATCTGGCGTACGACGAAGATTCGCGCGCGCAGGTGGATATGAATGTTGTAATGACCGGCAGCGGACAATTCGTGGAAATTCAAGCGACCGGCGAAGGACGAACTTTTTCCGCGGGCGAAATGCAACGGCTGCTGGGAATGGCAGCCAGCGGAATTGCTCAACTGCAAATTCAGCAGCAAGCTTTGCTGCAAATAAACTTCAGTGGACGCTCCCGCTAAAATATTGTTGGCGTCGTCGAATCGCGGCAAGCTCGCCGAATTTCAGGCGCTGGCTGCCGCGGCGACCGGCGCTATTCCTGTGATGGAATTATTTCCTGAGTTCAATTCCCTGCCGCAATTTGAAGAATCCGCACCGACGTTTGCTGAAAATGCCGCCGGCAAAGCAGCGCACTATAGCCGGTCAACAGAATTCCCCGTGCTGGCCGATGATTCTGGACTTGAAGTGCCTGCGCTCGGTGGCAGGCCGGGAGTCCATTCGGCAAGATATGGCGGGCCC
>DATBYL010000165.1:0-6442 GCA_036513735.1 Candidatus Acidiferrales bacterium | reverse complement strand
TTGGATCGACTACTCGCAGGCGCGTGGGATGATAAGCGCGGATTTTCTCATCGACTCGGTGGCGCGTGGCTGCCCGGCACGCTTGACGATCACGTCTACATGGCACTCGCGCTTCTCGACGCTTACGAAGCCACGCTCGAGCAAAAATATTTTCTGGCCGCCGAATTGGCAATGGTTCGCGCGTTGGATCAGCACTGGGACTCGGAAGCTGGGGGATTTTTCGATCGCGCCGCCGATGCACCTCCGATGGGCGGACTCGATGTTCGCCGCAAGCCGTTGCAGGATTCGCCGACTTCCGCGGGCAATGCGATCGCTGTGATGGTACTCGATCGATTGCACGGATACACGAGTGACGCGCTCTATCGCGATCGCGCCACCGCAACTTTGAACGCATTCGCAGGCGTCGCGCCGCAATACGGATTATTCGCGGCAAGTTATTCGCTGGCTGCTGTGCTGCACACGCGCGGCGCAATCGAAGTGGTTGTCACCGGACGTGCCGACGATCCAATCGCGCAACAACTCGAACGCGCCGCCGCGGAAACTTTCCGCTTCGGCAAATCCGTGTTGCGAATCACGCCTGAAGCACACGCAAAAATGTGGCTGGCTCCGGCACTGGCTGAAACGCTGCCTCATTTGCGTGCGGATGTTGGGCAAGCGCTCGTCTGCAGCGGCACAACATGCCAGGCGCCGATCACCGACCCGGAGTCGTTGAGGAAAACTTTGCGTGGGCCAACAACTACAGCGGCGTCGAAATAATTATTTGAAATATTCCCGGAACTATTTTTCTGCGAATGGATTAAATCCAAAATTCTTTTCAAATCGCGCCGCCCATTGCGCGTCATCCCGGTCTCCTTGATCGGCGATCCATTGCTCGTCAGTCGTCGAAGCGCGCTTCGCCAGTAACGGCGCGGCATTCGGTCCCACGGGATATCGCAATTGCCAGCTTCCGCCGTCAACGATTTCGCGGATTGTTTCCGCCACGACGTAAGGCGAAGTCGGATTTTGCAAGGACGCCGCAAATATCGCGGCAATGCGTTTTGTGTACGGATATCGCGTCTCGGTTGGTTCGAGTTTTGCTTTTCCGAAGATCGGCGTGGCAATCACTCCCGGCTCAACAATCGCCACCCGAACATTAAATCCCTTCATTTCCTGCGCCAGAATTTCGCTCAACGCTTCGAGCGCCCACTTTGATGATGCATACGCACCTTGCGGCACCATCGCGATCCGCCCTGCAACGCTCGTCACGTTTACAATGCAACCGCTTTTGCGCTCGCGCATTCCGGGCACGACCGCTTGAATGCAACGCAGCGCGCCGAAAAAATTTGTTTCCATCACCTGACGGAATTCCGAAAGCGGCGCCTCCTCAATCGGTCCCATCATGCCGACGCCAGCATTATTCACCAGCACATCAATCTTTCCGTGCTGCTTCAGAATTTCGGAAATAGCATTTTTCACTGACGCGTCATTGTCCACATCCATCGCGTGAATCGTGACGCGCAGTTTTTCCTTCGCCGCAATTTCCGCAAGCTCCGGTGACGCTGCCGGATTTCGCATCGTCGCCACAACATCATGACTCGCGCGAGCAAGAGTGACCGCGGTAGACAATCCAATTCCCGTGCTCGCGCCTGTAATTAAAATTACGGACATATTTCCTCCGATGCTCTAGCGGAACCGATTCGCAAACTATTTTGGCTGTGGCCGCGACTCCGGCGGTACTAAATTATTCGCGCGATAATAAACCACGAGCTGCCCGTAATGTTCGCCGCAATGTTCCAAATCGCCCCAAAGAAAAAATGAGCCGTGTACCATCCTATTGCCAAACGGATATTTGAAAACTTTGTTCAGCCCGGCATCGCCAAGCTGTTTAATCAACGCCGCGCCGTCCGCGGAGACTTGTTCCATCAGTTTCGCCACATCGGCTTTCGTCTTGTAAATGCTGCGCGAAGGATTCTCCAGATCTTTGCCGAAATCCGGCCCCAGCTTAGCGCTGGACATGGAACTTAGAAATTCGTAATCCACGCCCGCGATGTGCAGCAAATTTTCCGCAAATGATCGCTCGTCTTTCTGAACTTTGAAATCGTATTTATCTTCGGGGAAATCCTTGGCCATCGCAATCAGCTTGTTGTGAACTTCATTCCACTGGGCAAGCAGTTCATTTGAAGCGCTCTCTGCCGGTTTCGTGGCCGCCTTCGCGCCCTGAGCCTGCGCGAAAGGGCTCCCAACAAGAAATGTCGCCACAGCGAATGCCATTGAACAACGTGCCGCGAATCGCATCTTCAATCCTCCGACGTTGAATTTGTGTTTCCGGTCGAACCGTGCTCGTCACTTTGCACGCTTCAAATGCGCCGCATCCGAAAATCCATCTGTCGTATGCGCCGCTACATATTTCCTTAGAGCTTCCGTGTCTGCCAGCACCAGCAAGTCATCGGCATCGTACGGCAAGCTTCCGACGGTGGGTTTCTTCGCCGCGTCGTCTTTCCCGGATGCGTTGTTCTTCCGGTTATCCTCCATTGTTGCCCAGCCCAAATCATCCTTTGAAACGGTCAGCAGAGCCACGACGTGCGCTGAAATCAGGCCGAACGGCATGTCCACTGTCGCGTCGCCGTGCGTTCGGCTCGTAAAACGCAGATCCGCAAAAAGTTTTCCGGCCAGCCGCACCAGGTGCACTTCGTACTGGTCCACAACTCCCTTGTCGGGATCATCCAGAATCAGTGTGTAACCGCCGCCCGACGCCTTCTCAAACGAGATCGACCCCTTGTCGCCTGCATCAGCAGAGGTCCACTTTCCCACTAGCAAGGGTTCCACCACATTATTGTCGCTATCGTTATATAAAGGGTGTAAATCCGAAACCGGACATCCCACTAGGAAAATTGACGCCAGTATCACCAACCCCAAGAGTGGTTTTTTCATACGGCCTCCTCCACGTCGGCGTGCGATCGATTCCGCAAATCCTATCATCACTTTCATCCGGCGGAACTTTTTCGCATCGGGTTGCCGCCCACGCATCGCGGTGACATAATCTCATCTCGTATCAGCGCCTGAATGGTGCGGAGTAGTTCGGGGGATTCGATGGCAATGCGAGATGGATGGTTGGAAAAGCGTTTGGCTTCGGCCGGCACAAATGGCACGCGCAACGTCACGCAGATGCATTACGCGCGGCTTGGCGCAATCACGGAAGAAATGGAATACGTCGCTCTCCGGGAAAAGCTCACTCCGGAATTGGTGCGTGACGAAATCGCACGCGGCCGCGCAATTATTCCCGCGAACATTCATCACAAATCGCTTGAGCCGATGGGCATCGGCGTCGCCTTCAATTGCAAAATCAACGCCAACATCGGAAATTCCGCCGTCACCAGCGAAATTGACGAGGAGCTGAAGAAGCTGCATCACTCCGTGCATTTTGGCGCGGATACCGTGATGGATCTTTCCACCGGTGGAAATATTCCGGAGATTCGCAAAGCAATTATTGACGCTTCGCCCGTGCCCGTCGGCACCGTGCCAATTTACGAAGCAATTTCCCGTGTGAAGCGCGCGGAAGATCTGACCGCATCATTAATGTTGGAAGTGATCGAAGAACAAGCCGAGCAGGGAGTGGACTACATGACGATTCACGCCGGCGTGCTCGCGGAATTTGTTCCACTCGTACGCAAACGCATCACCGGAATTGTCAGTCGCGGAGGCGCCATCATGGCGCAGTGGATGAATTTTAATAAAAAAGAAAATTTCCTTTACGAATGTTTTGACGACATCGCGAAAGTTATGAAGAAGCATGACGTGAGTTTTTCACTCGGCGACGGTCTGCGCCCAGGAAGTTTGGCGGACGCCAGCGACGAAGCCCAATTCGCGGAATTGGCCGTGCTTGGTGATCTCACGAAAAAAGCCTGGGAGCACGACGTGCAAGTAATGATCGAAGGGCCCGGCCACATTCCGATGGATCAAATCGAATTGCAGGTGAAAAAAGAAGTTGAGCTGTGCCACGAAGCGCCGTTTTACACACTCGGCCCGCTGGTAACCGATATCGCTCCCGGCTACGATCACATCACCAGCGCGATCGGCGCCGCGATGATCGGAATGTACGGCGCGGCGATGCTTTGCTACGTCACGCCGAAGGAACATCTGGGATTGCCGAACGCCGAAGACGTGAAGCAGGGAGTGATCGCCTACAAAATTGCAGCGCACGCTGCCGACGTTGCGCGCCATCGTCCCGGTGCTCGCGATCGCGACGACGCACTTTCTTATGCGCGTTTTCTTTTTGACTGGAATAAACAGTTTGAACTTTCGCTCGATCCGGAAACCGCGCGCCGCATGCACGACGAAACTTTGCCCGATGATTTTTACAAGGACGCGAAATTCTGTTCCATGTGCGGGCCCAAATTCTGCTCGATGAATATTACGCAGGTCGCCGAGGGTCATGCCGGACAGGATCAAGCCGAGCGTCAGGAACGATTCGTCCAACTGCTAGCCAAAGTTCAGAAGGTTTAGCCGCGTAAATATCTGTGATGTGGGCGTCTTGCTGATGACAAAATCCCAGTACGAAGTTTTTGAAGCTCTCAATCCTTTCTTCAAAGTCGTCATGAAAGGCTTGCGCGGACTCGTTGACGGCGATCATTATTTCGAGACGTTCGCCGATGACGCGATCTTCGAGTCCCGCTATCACTTTCCGGGTTGGCCCGTCACGATTTTAGGGCGTGCCAATCTGATGGCGAGTCTTTCCGGATACGGCAAGACGATCAAGGTTCACGCCGCCGACGCGCTCGTTGTGCACCGATCTCATGACAGCCGCGTTGTCATCCTCGAATATGAGGTCCACGGCAAAATCCTTTCCACTGGCGGCGCATACGACAATCGGCTCATCTCGGTCATCACAATTGAAGAAAGAAAAATCGTCCACTGGCGAGACTACATGGACTCCCTGGCCGCCTGGACGGCGTTGAATAGCGCCTCCTAAATTCACGTACCCTCTCATTCACTCGCGCATCTAACCCGGCAAATCTTTCGCCTTGACGCAAGGCGAATAAAAAGCGAAACTGTTCTCCCCTTCTTAGGGAAAAGGAGATTCTTTATGCCGATAAACCAAGCTTTCCTCGGTGAATTCGATCACGAAATGATCAGCACCCGCCAAACTATCGAACGCGTTCCGGAAGATAAGTTCGATTGGGCGCCGCACGCGAAATCGATGAAGTTGGGCCGCCTGGCGCAGCACATTTGTGAAATGCCCGGCTGGACAAAAGAAACGTTAGAAAAAGATAGCATCGACACCGCAAATTTCACGCCTCCTCCTCCGCCAAAAGACAGAGCCGAATTGCTCGCACTGTTTGATAAGAACGTCGCCTCCGCCCGCGCCGCGCTTCTCGCCGCCAATGACGACGCAAAATGGATGGCGCCCTGGACGCTATCGAATGGCGGGACGACCATACTCAGCATGCCGAAAGTCGCTGTCTTGCGCGGATTTGTTTTCAATCACATTGTGCATCATCGCGCGCAGTTGGGCGTTTACCTGCGCCTCAACGATATTCCCGTGCCTTCGGTCTACGGCCCTTCCGCCGACGAAGGAAAGTTCTAACTTTCAATTTTCAGCGGCGATTCCGAAACGCAAAGGCCGTTCACCATACTGTGAACGGCCTTTTACTCTTTACTTCACTATCCCGCCGAATTATTTTTTCAGATACAATAATTAAATGTCCGACCAAAGCGCCGCCGAAAATCTTCGCGTTGAATTCAATAAATGGGCCGAAGCCGGCAAAGGCGAAGGCATGGAGCGCTACCATCTTCCTATCGTCCTGCCGATGCTGGATGAAATGTCTCTCCAGCCCGAAGAAAATGTTCTCGATATCGGCTGCGGCTCCGGCTGGCTCGTTCGGCTCATCGCTTCCTATGTGAACGAAGGCCGCGTCGTCGGCATAGATATCTCCGACGAAATGATTCGCGCCGCTCGCCGCGCCACCGCCGATCTGCCAAATGTTTTCTGCACCGTCGGCTCAGCGGAAGAAATTCCCTGGCAACCGCATTTCTTCACGCGCGTAGTCAGCGTCGAATCCGCGTATTACTGGCCCGATCCGGCAAAGGGTCTGCGCGAAATTTTTCGAGTCACCGCCGAAGGCGGCTCCGCGTGGATTCTAATCAACTATTTCAAAGACAATCCGCATTGCCATCAGTGGGGCGCCCTGCTGGAAATACCCGCGAAGCTACTTTCCGCCGAAGAATGGTCCACACTTTTTCGCGACGCAGGATTCACCGACATAATTCACCAACGCATCCCCGACCCCACACCGAATCCCGCTGAATATAAAGGCCGCTGGTTTCGCGACACCGCTCAACTAGCCGATTTCCGCCGCGAAGGCGCGCTTCTAATTCGCGGTACCAAACCCGTCGCGCGGTAATCTCGCTTCAGCCGGTGATCTTTATTTCACGCACAAATTGACGCTATTCCGCCGGGCTAGTG
>DATBYL010000164.1:0-4955 GCA_036513735.1 Candidatus Acidiferrales bacterium | reverse complement strand
GCGGGCTTCGATTTTGTCCTGGTCTTGCCCTTCTTCGTGCAAACGGTAAGCAACATTTTCTTCCACTGACAGAGAATCAAAGAGCGCGCCTTCCTGAAAAACGAAACCGATACGCCGACGGAAAACAAACAATTCATCTTCGGTTAGTTTGCTTAAATCGCGACCGGAAAAGAGCACGTTGCCGGAATCGGGCTGCAGCAGCCCGGCGGCAAGTTTCATTGTAAGAGTTTTTCCCGTGCCGCTTTCTCCGATCAGCACTTTTGTTTCGTGCTGCGGCACATGAAAGGAAAAACCTTTCAGAATTTCGCCTTCCTCGAATCCCAGATGGACGTCTTGAAACTCGATCACAGGTCCGGTGAAAATTTCGGCGGGCGGATTTTCGGAGACGTGAGGCGTGGTGCTCATTGTGATCTGGTTTTTCCTTAGAGCGGATGCCCGGAGAAATAAAGCATCACTCTGGTCAGCACGACGTCGGTGGCGATAATCGCGACGGAAGAAATTACGACGGCCTGTGTGGTGGCGCGGCCGACGCCCTGCGTGCCGCCCTTGACGGAAAGTCCTTTGTAACAGCCGACCGTTGCGATGATAAATCCGAAAAATAATGGCTTGGTGAGGCCCTGCATTAAATCCGAAAAATCCAAAGTGTGAATGGCGCGGTGCCAGAACTCGACCGAGTTCAAGTGCAACGTCAAAAGTGATACGAAGAATCCGCCGACCAATCCAATTAAATCGGACATGGCGACGAGCAGCGGCAACATGAGAATTGTGGCGAACACGCGTGGCGCGACGAGTTTGCGAATCGGATCGGTGCCCATCGCGCGCATTGCGTCCACTTGTTCTGTGACCAGCATCGAGCCGAGTTCGGATGCCATGCCGGAAGAATTACGTCCAGCGACGAGAAGACCTGTAATTGTCGGGCCAAGCTCGCGCACAAGCGCGGTGGAAACGGCGTCACCGGTGAGCGAAGTTTGCCCGAAACGCGCAAATTGAGTGGCCGTTTGCAGCACCATCACCGCGCCGATAAAAAATCCCGTGATCAAGACGACGGGCAGCGAGCCCACGCCGATGATGTCCATCTGTTCGAGAAGATCGCCAATGTAATGCGGCGGAGTGAGCACGCTGGCCATCGCACGGGCGGTGAGTTCCGCATAGTTCTGGAACGAAAGCAGGCCCTGCATCACGGAACGCGTCAATACGCCGTGAGACGGCGGTTGTTCGGGCGGCGGCAAATTGGAGTCGGTAGTGGCCATCCGTTGGAGCGCCCAGCGGCGGGCGCCGCAATTTGTCCAGCAAGGCTAGCTTGCGGGCGCGGGAACGTCAAGCTGAGAGCGTGGGGAATGACGAGTGCGATTTGGCGAATATTGTGCTTCCGCTGAACTATCGCGGAAATTAGATGCGACTCCTTTTTCCGAGTGGGACATCAAAACTGACAGCGAGATGTGAGATTGATTCATAAGGTTCTAAATCGGAGGAAGCTTTATGAGCGCCACACAACAGCGGGTGGAATTTAATAAGCCGTTGGAGCAGCCGCACTATAACGTTTTATTTCTTTGCACTGGAAATTCGGCGCGCTCCATTCTTGCAGCGGCACTCCTGAATCATAAGGGACACGCGAATTTCAGTGCCTTCAGCGGCGGAAGTTTTCCCAAGGGATCGATTCATCCGATGGCGTTGAAGCAGCTTGAGATTTCCAACCTGCCGACGGAAGGTTTGCGCAGCAAGAGTTGGGATGAATTCGGAAAGCCGGGCTCGCCGGTGATGGATTTCATTATCACCGTTTGCGATAACGCGAAGGGCGAAGCGTGTCCGATCTGGCCGGGACAGCCGGTGACGGCGCATTGGGGCGTGCCGGATCCGGCGGCGGTGACGGGAACTCCGGAAGAAATCGAGCACGCGTTTCGGGAAACTTTTATGATTTTGGAGCGCCGGATAAGTTTATTTCTATGTTTGCCGCTACCAAGTATCGAGACGATTTCATTGAAGCAGCACGTCGAAAATATCGGCGCGTCTTGAAAACGCATCACGAAAATTTGATAGGCTAGCTCTCCGAGCGATCGTTATCCCAGAAGCGGGCGCAGGAGAACTTTGTGACTGAAACCACCAGCTTACTTCCTTTCGACTTGCGCGCCGCTGTCGAACATCTTTGCGCCAATGATCCACATCTTGCGAAAGTGATGGAAGGCGCGCCGGAATTTCGGATTCGCTCGGATGGCGGCGAGAGTCCTTACGAAGTTTTGCTGCGATCCATCACTTATCAGTCCATTTCCGGAAAAGCTGCGGCAACTATATTTGGACGCGTGAAGGCGCTCGGATCGGACGGACGCGTGCCGACTCCGGAAGAGATGCTGCGTTTGCGGAAATCCGCCCTACGCAAGGCGGGACTTTCCGGCGCAAAAATTGTGGCCATGAAGGATTTGGCGCGAAAAACCATTGAGGGAGTAGTTCCCTCTCACGATGAAGCGGTGAAAATATCGGATGAAGAATTAGTAGCGCGGCTGACCGCCGTCCGCGGAATTGGCGCGTGGACCGTCGAAATGTTTTTGATTTTCCGATTGGGCAGACCGGACGTGCTGCCGATTCATGATTTGGCGGTAAAAAAGGGTTGGTCGGTGACGTATGGCAAAAAACACATGCCCAAGCCGAAGGAGTTGCTGGCGTTCGGCGAACGGTGGCGTCCGTACCGAACTGTGGCGAGCTGGTACATGTGGCGTGCGTTTGAAAAAGCTGGACATGCTGTTACGCGGAAAATTCGCGTGGCGAAGGTGCGGAAGAAACGCACGGCTGCGAAACCTTCGAGGGCTTCTAAGACCAAGCATAAATAAAATTTAACGGCGCGCGGAAGATGGATCGGCTGTTGTGGCGGAGCTGACGTCAACTTCAACGGCGTTCGCGCGCTGGAAGAGTGGCGCGTAACAATTGCCGTCGGCGTCGTATTGGGACGCGCATTTCGATGTGAACTCCGGACGGCGCGGCGATTGCGCGAATTGCCAGACGGTTGCGAAGGCCACGCCGCTTTGCGACGGTGGCGGAGGATTTGCGGGCGCGGCGCATCCGGGCGATGGCGGACATGAATCGTTATAAATGAAGAAGGCGATGCTTCGGCCTTCGGCGCCATCGCGAATATCATTCGCAGTGACGACACCGCCCTCGCCGCGTTCCGTCGCAGGAATTCCCGAGCAGTAAATTCCAGCGCGAAATCCGGCGGCAATAATTCCGTCGATCCATGCGTGCAAATAGGCGCGCTGCTCGGGCAGCATGTGGCCGCCTTCTTCTTGATCGAGAAAAATAATCGCGCCGCCGGGAAAACCTTCTCGCTTCGCAGCGGCAACAGCCACTGCGGCATCGCGCGTGCCGATGGTTTTCGCCAACACGACGGATTTCAGATCTTTGTAGAGGCGTCCGTTGAACAGCAGAATAAATCCAAAGCCATTGGAATTTAGAATTTCGCGTTTGCCGCGCCAGGAATTTGAATTTTCGCCGGCAGGATTATTTAGCCAGTATCCGGTGAAGGAAAATGTTTTGCGAAGAGTGCTGAGTGCGGCGTCGCCCGGATAAGTATTGCGGTCAAAGCCGAGATAGGCGCGCGAATCCGCCGGCGCCGAATTTGTGGACTGGCGTGCAGGAATTACATGCGCGTTTAGAGCAGCGATCGCGCACAACACGCACACCGTCGTCAGGAATAAGAGTGGCCTTCGCATGGCTAATCAAATGTTATGACATAACTGCGATTCGGCGCGTGCAAATATCTGTGGCGGCTTTACCGCACGCGGCGCCTCCGATAGAATGCAGCGTTCCCATTTGTGCCGCCGTTCCGGGATGCATTCGCGCCGGGCGGCCCGCTCTCACAAAAAATGTTTCGATTCGTCACTGCCGGAGAGTCTCACGGACAGGCGCTCATCGCCTGGATATCCGGCGTGCCCGTTGGCGTGCCCGTTGACATGGAATACATCCGGCGCGAATTGCATCGGCGTCAACTGGGTTATGGGCGTGGCGGACGCCAGAAAATTGAACGCGATAGCGCCGAAGCGCTTTCCGGTGTGCGCCACGGACAGACGATTGGCGCGCCTATCGCGCTGCGAATCGAGAATCGCGATTGGGCAAATTGGGAAAAGGCTTTGCCGGTGGAGGATATTGCCGGCGGCGAAGACGCGCAGCGGAAATTAACGGCGCCTCGCCCGGGCCATGCCGATTTAGCCGGTGCGCTAAAATTTAATTTGCATGACGCGCGGTATATTTTGGAACGCGCATCGGCGCGCAAGACGGCGGCGCGCGTGGCGGCCGGCGCGATCGCGAAAATGTTCTTGATGCAATTCGGCGTGGAATTGCTGAGCCACACGATTTCCGTTGGCAAGGTGAAATTGGAAAGCACGGCTACTTGGGACGAACTTCGCGCGGTGAGCGCCGATTTGGAATCGCCGATGCGATGCGCTGACGCTGCGACGCAAGATCGCATGAAAGCCGAGGTGGATCTCGTGTTGCGCGCTGGAGATACCGTCGGCGGAACATTTGAAGTGATTGCGCGCGGCGTGCCGGCCGGACTTGGCAGTCACGCGCAGTGGGACGAAAAGTTGGACGGGAAATTGGCGCGCGCGGTCATGTCCATTCAAGCCGTGAAAGCTTTCGAGATCGGCACCGGAGTTGGAAACGCCAGCGCGTACGGCTCGGAAGTGCAAGACGAAATCGGCTACGATAGTGAGAAGCACCGGTTCACGCGGCCCACGAATCGCGCGGGGGGACTCGAAGGCGGCATCACGAACGGAGAAGACATTATTGTTCGTGGATATTTGAAGCCGATTTCCACTTTGCGAAAAGCGTTGGGCACAGCCGATCTGGTGACAAAGCAGGAAATTCGCGCAGCCTATGAACGTTCCGACGTGTGCGTGGTGCCTGCGGCGGGAGTTGCGGGCGAAGCGATGGTAGCGCTGGTGCTGGCCGAAGCATTCCTTGAAAAATTC
>DATBYL010000163.1:0-24814 GCA_036513735.1 Candidatus Acidiferrales bacterium | reverse complement strand
AAAGGCCCCGCGGCAACGGTAGTGATTGCCGTGATATCAGGGCTAATCTTCTTGGCCATCTTTTATTCGCGTCCAACAATCCGGGTGCTGGCGTCCGCCGCGATCTGGATTGTGATGATCGTTTATTGGAATATTTCAGCCCGGAACATACGGCCGGTAGCCAAAGCGGAGGATGCAAAATCGAACCAGCGCCGTCAGCTAATCCTTAATTTGGCCATCTTGATGCTTTTCGTTCCTGTCCCCGGACTCACCCGTCAATTTCTCGCGCCAACTCGCGCTGCCGTTGCTACCGGGTTCACCGTGCAAATAGGATTCGCGCTCTTTTATTTTTGGACGAAGCGATACCTCGGGCGATTCTGGAGTTCCGCTGTGGCCATCATGAAGGATCATCAGCTGGTGCGTACGGGGCCGTATCGGCTGATTCGGCATCCTTTGTACACCGCGATGCTCGGCATGTTTGTTGGAACCGCGATCGTTTCAGGGAAGTATCACGCGCTGATTGGTGCGGCGCTGGGTATGTTTGCATATTGGGGCAAGATTAGGATTGAGGAGCGCGCGTTGAGCGAAGCGTTCGGCGCGGAATACGACGACTACAAACGCCACTCATCCGCGTTAATTCCTTGGTTATTCTGAATTTGCTGCGCCCCATGAATTGAATGTTGGAGTCTGGAACCGAACCGCGGGATTTGGTGTCCAACGCCGTAGTTTTCCGGGAGTTTATCCCATGCGCTTTGGACTGGAATCGTTTCTGCATGATTTGCGCGTTGCGGTGCGCGGGCTGATTCGGCGGCCGGCGCTGGCGCTCACGGCGATCCTCGCCGCCTCGCTCGGTGTGGGGACAACGACCGCGGTGTTCAGCGTTGTCGACCGCATATTGTTCCGGCCACTTCCTTACGCAAATCAGGACCGGTTGGTCTCGGTTGGATTGCTCACTCCGCTGGATGTGAATGAGTTCATGTTCGCGGAGGGATATTTCGATTTGCGCCGCAATCCTGGGCCGCTCGAAGCGGTTACGTCGTTCCAGGCCGGCTCCGTCCCCTGTGACTTGAACGAACAGAACCCCATACGTTTGCGCTGTCTGCGACTGGAGCGAAATTTCCTGGAAACATTCGGTGTTGTGCCCGCCGCGGGCCGGTCCTTCACTCGCGAGGAGGATTTACCGAATGGTCCGCGCGTGGCGATGATTTCCTACGGCCTGTGGCGCAGCCGCTTCTCCGCCAACCCGAACGCAATTGGCCGGACGATGCCGATCGACGGCGCGGCAACCGTGGTAGTCGGCGTGTTGCCGGCAAATTTTGAAATGCCCACGTTAACACCTTTCGACGTGGTGCTGCCGGAAGCTTTGAACGAAGCAACTGAGCGCAGCGGCCGAGCGTTTCGAGTATTCGGCCGCTTGAAGCCCGGTATTTCCGCAGCGCAGGCAAGGGTTCAATTGCAGCCGTATTTCAAAAGAACGCTGCTGACAGTGCCGCTACAATTCCGCAAGGAAATTGGGCTGCGCGCGCAATCCGTGCGCGACCGCCAGGTCGGCACGGATAGGCTCATCACATTGGCGCTATTCGGGGCGGTCCTCTGCGTATCGCTGATCGCTTGCGCGAACATTGCGAATCTTTTGCTGGTGCGAGCGGTGTCGCGTGAACGCGAGATGGCCATGCGCGCGGCGCTTGGAGCGAGCCGGTTCCGGCTGGCGCGGATGGCGTTGACAGAAAGCATGATTCTTGGCCTGGCGGGTGGAATTGCGGGATGCGGAGTGGCATATGGCTTTCTGAAATTATTTATTTCGATTGCGCCGCAGGGATTGCCGCGGCTGCAGTCGGCGTCCATTGATTTGCGTGTGCTGGTGTTCGCACTCTTGGCAAGCATCGGTTCGAGCGTGATTTTCGGTGTCGCGCCCGCATTCCGATCTGCGCGCGCAGCTTTGCTGAGTAGTTGGCGCGCCACACCGCCTTCGCGCGGCGGTCTGCGATCTGCCCTGGTGATTGCTCAGATTTCGATTTCATTCGTGCTGCTCACCGGAGCCGGGCTTTTGCTGCGAAGTCTGTGGAAACTGGAAAGCGTGCCGCTTGGAATGCAGAGCGACAGCGTGGTGATGGCTCATTTTACGCTCGGAGCGCAGCGGTACGGGCAAGCCGCCGCGCAGGCCACATTCTTTAGCCAGTTGGAACAAAAGCTGGCGGCCCTGCCAGGTATGGAAGCGGCGGCCATCAGCGATTCGGCGCCGCCATCGGGCGGCTTGCGAGGGTGGCCCTATTCGACGATTGAAATCGAAGGACAGCCCAGAATTCCCGAAGGAACCGGCGGAATGGTGGCCTGGCGTTACGTGACGCCGGGATATTTTTCCGCGCTGGAGATTCCTATCGTCCGCGGCAGGACTTTTCAAGAGAGCGATCGAGCGCCGGATGTGAATGCCGTGATCCTGAGTTCGACGCTGGCGCGGCGAATGTTTCCAAATGAAAGCGCAATTGGAAAACACATTCTAAGAACGACGAACGGCCAGTGGTCTACCGTGGTCGGCGTGGCGGCCGACGTGAAGAATAGCGGCCCGTCGCAAAAATCCGAACCTGAATTCTACCTTCCAAGAAAGAGCGTCGCGGATGCCGCGCTTCTGGGGCCGGAGGGAGTGCGAGAGGCTTATGTAATCGCGCGAACCGCGATTGCTCCTGGATTTGTGGCCAGTGCACTTCGCACGGCCATCTCCGAGGTGGATGCAACCCTGCCCGTGGAACTTGAGACGATGCAGCAGAGGCTGGGTGAAATTGAGGCGCGTCCGCGATTCGACGCAGTCTTACTGAGCGTGTTCGCGGGGATGGGAGCGGTGCTGGCGGGAATTGGGTTATTTGGTGTGATGGCATTCCTGGTTTCGCAGAGGACGCGCGAAATTGGCATCCGAATGGCGCTGGGCGCGACGCCCGGAGACATCGTGAAATGGACGCTGAGTCACGCTGCGCGCTGGACTGTGGCGGGACTCGTGGTGGGACTCGCGGGATCGATCGCGATCGCACGGCTGATGGGCTCATTTCTGTTTGAAGTGCGCTCGACGGATCCGGGAACGTTGGCGGCGGCAATGGCATTCTTGTGCGGCGTGGCGTTACTTTCCGCTGTGATTCCCGCGCGGCGCGCGGCGCGGGTGGCGCCGACCGAGGCGCTGCGGCAAGAATAATGCGCCGTGCGTGGCTCTTGGATTGCCGACTGTGAAATCGGAACGCTGGTCTGGCGAAGTGAGTTTACTGTTCAATAGTGTACAGCTAGATCGATTAAGTTTTTTATTTTCAGTCATATACATTGCGCGCGTTCATGGTTTTCGCGGCGATAAACTATAGACACCAAGTGTTCAATATGATACACTTTGGCTGCTTTGATGATCTTGTCTTCTCTGTTCACTCGCGCGGCTTAGCTGCAGGAATTGCCCTGCGGCTTTTTTTGTTTTAGAGGGAGTACATCCAGCCCAATCTGCAATGACAGACATCTTAAGCTACATCCATTAGAAAAGTGAGATACATAAGTGAAGGAACAAGGAACAGTAAAGTGGTTTAACGCAGCAAAAGGATTCGGATTCATCCAACGCCAGTCCGGGGAGGATGTTTTCGTACATTTCTCAGCTATCCAGGCCGAAGGTTACAAGAGCTTGAACGAAGGCCAGGCAGTTGAGTTTGAAGTTCGCCAGGGACCAAAGGGTCTGCAGGCGGAAAACGTAAACCCCCTCTAACCGGAATGGAGTGAACCGACGCAAGCCGGTTCGCTCCGTTACCACTGGATTTCAATCGAGAGACAGCGGGTACGGAGGAAACCATGCAGGTTTTGCCTGAAGGGAAGTATATCAAGCATCTGACATACGGACTGGGCATCGTGACCGAAGCGGATGCGGAGCGGACCACGATCCATTTTCAATCTCACGGTGCGAAAAAATTCGTCACCAGCATGATGACGGCTGAGATTCTCGGTGAAACGCCGAAGAAACCAATCAAGGTGAAGCGGCGAAGCAAAAAAGCGCTTGCGCGCGCCAAAGCGGCCACAGCCTGACGCTGAATTTAATTTCACAATCTGAACTCTAAATAAGCCCGCGCCTTTTCTGGCACGGGCTTATCGTTTTAAGCATCGCCGGGCCATTCCGTTTCCGCTCGCCGGAAATCAGAATCAACCCGCATCAAATCGATTTGACTTTCACTTGCAACACGCATTAAATCGCGTTGATCAGTCAAGTGGAGGTCTGTTTTTCGGATGAGAAAACTTCGATTGTTCACCATAAGTCTGGCCACGCTGTTGTTTTCCACGATTTTGCCGGCGGCACGAACTCTTCAAGATTCGCGGCTCAGCCAGGAATCGCAACCCGCCCAAGAACTAAAACTCGTGGTGGCCGGAGACGTTCCGACCCCACTCACTTTGACGGCGCACGATCTAGCGGGAATGCCGCGCGAGAAAGTCGAGATGCCCGATCCCGACGGCGGGAAAACCACGTACGAAGGCGTTCCCCTGCAAGAAATTCTGAAGAAAGCCGGCATTCCGTTCGATCGCCAAATGCGAGGTAAGGATCTAGCCGGATACGTGCTGGCTTCGGCAAAGGATGATTACGAAGTTGTGTTCAGCCTGGGCGAGCTTGATCCGGAGTTGGGCGGCACGCGAGTAATTGTCGCCGACATGCGGGATGGAAAACCGCTTTTCCAATATCAAGGACCTTGCCGGCTTGTTTTGCCCGGCGATAAAGCCGGCGCGCGCTCGGTGCGAATGTTGGAGAAACTGGAAGTCGTTAAACTAAGGAAGTAGTTGATCGACGTGAACACGGCCCGGATGCGATTTCCAATATTAATTGTCGCGCTGCTCGCTTTTGTTGGCGCGGGGTTTGCCGCTTCCGAAACCCTTCAAGCTCCGGAGCAAGGCGAATACCATTGGGAATTGCCGAAGGGATTCCCAAAACCAAAAATTCCCGTTGATAATCCAATGACGGAAGCCAGGGTTCGGCTGGGCCGCTATTTGTTTTACGACCGGAGAGTGTCGGTGAACGGAACCGAGTCATGCGCTACGTGTCACCGGCAGGAACTGGCGTTCACTGATGGCAAAGCTCAGGCAGTCGGCGCAACCGGTCAATTGCATCCGCGTGGAGCAATGAGCCTTGTGAACATCGCGTACAGTGGAGTGCTAACGTGGAGTAATCCGGACGAGGGTAGCCTGGAACATCAGGCGCTCATACCAATGTTTAGCGAAAATCCGGTCGAGCTTGGAATGACCGGCGGTGGGGAAGCGTTTATTCAGATAATCCGTTCAGACGCCGCCTACCGCGAAATGTTCTCCGCTGCATTTTCCGCGGAGCCGGATCCGTTCACCATAACGAACGTAACGAAGGCGATCGCATGTTTTGAGCGAACCATCATTTCCGCGGCGTCGCCTTACGACCGCTACCACTACGATCGTGTGGATTCGGCGGTTTCAGATTCGGCGAAACGAGGAGAGGTGCTGTATTTCAGCGAGCCGCTTTCTTGTTTTCGCTGCCACGGCGGTTTTAATTTTAGCGATGCAACTTCCTACGAAGGTCAGCGCGATCACGAAATCCAATTCCACAACACAGGTCTTTACAACCTCGAAGGCACTGTATCTTACCCGCTTCCGAACACTGGAATTTACGAACATACATTGCGCAGGGAAGATGTCGGCAAATTCAAAACGCCTACGCTCCGCAACGTAGCGCTAACCGCGCCCTACATGCACGATGGCAGCGCCAAGACACTTGAGGACGTGTTGGATCATTACTCCGCGGGAGGACGCACCATCGCCGTTTCGGTGAACGCAGGGGAGGGCAGAAACAACTCCAACAAAGATCCCTTAGTTCATGGCTTCAAGCTGTCGCCACTCGATCGCGCTGATCTAATTGCATTTCTGGAATCTCTGACCGACGAAGATGTGATTCACAACGAGAAATTCGGGGATCCATGGAAATCGTCAAATCGCTGAGCCAAGAGACTCTGGGGGCCGGCGCCAGCAGCAACAATCTCACTGAGTAAGGAAGTTCGCGCATTAGACGGCGCCGGCTTTTTTGTTGCACGGCGCTGATCGGCTCGCAAAATAAATCCAGCTTGACATAAGTAGGGGCGGCGTCATATTGTGCGATTCCTAAATGTTGGCTTTGTAGGTAGCTGGTTTGTCCATCAGCCATTGGAGGCATCATGAATGTTCTACCCAACCGGAACATTTTCAGAAATTATTTTTCCGCACTGACGGCGATTCTATGCGTACTCGGTTTCTTCGCGCCTATCGCGGGAGCGGCAGTCGTGCCGGGGAATACGCTGCCGCTCTATATGGTGCATCACAATGACAATAACATTGACACGCTGGATCCCCTGACGGGACAGGCAATAACGACCGTGCCGATTACGCTGGCTGGCGTGGGAGTGACCGGCGGATTTTGGGGACTAGATCAACAACCGGGCACTGGCACGCTCTTCGCCATTTGGAAGCGCACGGAACTGGTGACAATTAACCCTACTACCGGCGCAATGGTAGACATCGGACCGATCGGGCACAACGTTGGCGGAATTACGTTCGCAACCATTGGGTCGACCCCAACGCTCTACATGGTGACCGGGGCCAGCGATGAGACGAATCCGGACACGCTCTACACCTTGAATACTTCCACAGGCGCGGCAACTCTGGTTCTGGCTTTTGCCACCGGGAATAATCTAGGCGAAACGATCGCGTTCAACCCCTTTGACGGAATGCTCTATCGCCTGTACGGAAGCGGCACCATCGGGGTGAATCAGTTCATGGTGAGCGTTAATCCCAACACGCTGGCCGTAACCAACATTCCTCTGACGGGAGATACGTATAATCAGGCAACTTCGCTGACGCACTGGACGGGAAACGTCCTTCTGATGGCAGGCCACGACAGCAATCTGTATTTGGTGACCACCGCTGGGAATGTTACGAATGTGGCTCCTTTGAACGCAGGGGATGGCGACACAAAGGGATTGGTATTCACCGGCGCACCTGCGCCCTGCACGCCGCTGGCTGCGCTGTACGGCGCCGCGAACAGCGCTTCAGGTGAGACAAGTTTCTTGTACTCAATTAATCCAGCAAATGGAACGCCCACATTGATTGGACCGATGGGATTTGGACTGGTCGGCGGCATTCGTTTCAACGCTGGAGGAACTTTATTTGGCACCGGCCAGACTGTGAATAACAGTTTTAATTTGTATACGATCACTCCATGCACTGGAGGCAGCAGTTTGGTGGGATCGTTGCAGCTCGGAGGTCTTGAATTCCAGAGTACCGCTGATATTTCATTCCGCGCTTCGGATGGCACGTTATTCGCCTACTTGAAACGAGACGGATCCGACGGGCTAGGCACGGTGAACACCACCACAGGAGCAACGACGTCGGTAACGACCTATGACGGTTCGGGGTCGGGAGACGGCATTGCATTTTCTTCCACGGGCACGCTGTTCAATGCCTTCGGCACAAATCTTGAGACGATAAACCTATCGACTAACGACGCGATGACGCTTGTTGCGGCCTTTGGTTTTCCAAACATTTTTGTGGCGAATTCTTCGGCCATTACCGCAATGGACTTCCAGCCGAATACAGGAACACTGTTCGGCGCGGTGAGTACAGCAGTAGTCGTTGAGGAGGATATCGCTGCGGCTCACTCGCCAATTCGGAACGGCGGACCTCCGACCGCGCCGGCGAACTTTCTGGTGACGATTAACACCACCAGCGGCGCTGTTAGCTCGGTGGGTGAAACAGAGTTGGGAATGAATTCAATCGCATTCTCTCCGGCTGTCGCGTTGCCGCCTGCATCAATCACAGCCACCGGAGGAACGCCGCAAAGCGCGGTCATCGAAGCCGAATTCGCAACGCCATTGCAGGCGACGGTGAAGGACAGCAATTCAAATCCTGTGGCGGGCGTGACGGTAACATTCACCGCGCCTTCTACCGGCGCGACCGCATTTTTCCAGGGCGGAGCAAATACCGCGGTGACGAATGCCAGCGGAGTTGCCACCTCTGTGAACCTTTTCGCGGGCGACACCGCCGGTGGACCCTACAACGTAGCCGCTACCGTTGTAGGAGTTGCCACACCGGCGAATTTCGCACTGACGAACACGGTTGGGCAGCCTGAACAAATTATTATCAAAACTGGAACTCCGCAAACTGCGACGGTGACCACGGCGTTTGCTTTGCCGTTGTCGGTGACTGTGGAAGATGGAGGCGGAAACCCGGTTCCCGGCGTGACGATCACTTTCACGCCGCCTTCAACCGGCGCCAGCGGCACATTCGCTGGAGGAAATACTGCCGTTTCGAATTCCAGTGGCATAGCTACTTCGGGCACGTTCACCGCGAATGGAACTTCCGGTGGCCCTTACAACGTGTTTGCTTCATTGCCGGAGGAAGGCTCGCCCGAATTTAGGGCGGCTACAGTGCACCCGGAAGGATTTGCGACGCAAGTCACATTCTCACTGAAGAATGTGGACTACTCCGTGACGCCGACAACCACCACGCAAACCGTGGCGCCCGGAGCTACGGCGAATTATTCGCTGACCTTCACGGCGATCGCCGGAAATTCCGTGAATCCCACAACGTTCAGTTGCACGGGCCTGCCGTCTCTTTCGACGTGCACGTTCAACCCAACTTCGTTGCCGGCAAATTCGCCGACCACTCCATTCACGCTCGCCATTTCCACCACTGCACCGGGAACAGCAACGAACGTCGGACCGGCGAATAAATTGGTCGGACCGTTGAAGCGGCCAGTCGTGCTGACACTGTTCGCGATGCTCGCGCTGATGCTCGGTCTATTTGTGCTACCGAAGCGCCGTTTCGCGCGGTTGCGCGTTTCCGCGGTCAGCGTATTTGGATTCGCCGCGCTGTTGCTGCTGACCAGCTACATTTCCGGTTGCGGAAGCACCGGCTCTGGCTTCCCGCTCGCCAACAATAATCCGGGAACGCCCGCGGGAACTTTCACGGTGACAATCGTAGGAACCTCCGGCTCCGTGCAGCGGACAACGACGGTTACGTTGGTGGTGCAGTAAGGAGTGGATAGTGCAGTAAGGATTTGACGGCCCAGTAAAAATCGACGGAGCGAGGAGATTGCTCATGCGACGTTCAGCGTTGGTGTTGGCTCTGGGACTTTTACTCGCAGCGATTCCGGCCGCGGCGCAAAGCTCCTCGGACGATTCGTCGAAGTTTGAAGTGTTCGCCGGTTATTCCTGGGTCGATGCCCGCGCGGTGACGCTCACGGGCTGCTGCTTCGGCATGAACGGAGGCAGCGCTTCCTTCGCCTACCGCGCGAACAATTGGTTCAGCGTGGTCGGTGACTTCAGCGGATTCACCGACGGAAATGTTTTGAACTCGGGACTGTCCCTCACTGTTTTTCCGTACACGTTCGGGCCGCGCGTTTCCCTTCGCAAGTGGAAGCAAATCACTCCGTACGGTCAGGCTCTATTTGGAGGAGCGCACGCGAGCGGCACGCTTTACCCCGCCGCCTCTCCGACCAGTTCGCGAAATGCATTCGCGATGGAACTGGGCGGCGGCGTGGACGCCAACCTGAGCCACCATTTCGCAATACGCGTTGCTCAGGTGGATTATTTATTTACAGATTTTCAGGACGGATTCAGCAATCACGAACACAATTTGAGAATTAGCGCCGGCGTGGTGTTTCATTTCGGCGGACACTAGTCGGCAGCGAGTTCACCGCTTAAATCCCCGCTAAGAATAAGCTCCACAGCCCGTGGCCCGTTCACTGTGATAGGCTCCGCGCTAAGTACGGGTCAGCGCCCGAAGAGTCAGACTCCTTCGTGGCTGCATCGAAACTGCGATACTGGAGGAAACAAATGCGATTCAGCGATCCAAACGTTATGTACTGGTTCTGGGTAATTGTGATTGGAATTCTCGCCGGATTTCTTGCCGGAAAATTAATGCGCGGCAGAGGCTTCGGCGTGCTCGTGGATTTGCTGGTCGGAATCGTCGGATCGTTTATCGGCGGCTGGGTTTTCGGAATGCTCGGCATCGGAGCTTACGGATTGATCGGACAGTTGCTCGTGTCCTTAGTCGGCGCCCTGTTGCTGCTGTTCCTAATTCGCTTAATAAAAAGCGCGTGATCGCTACTGATTCACGCGCGCCATCATGTGCTCCGGATAGCGCGGCCCCGCCGCTGCGCCTTTCGGAGCGATGGAATTAATCTCGGCAAGCTCCGCCGACGTTAGTGTGATGCTCACCGCTGCGGCGTTTTCTTCCAGATATTTGCGGCGCTTGGTTCCCGCGATCGGAACAATGTCCGGCCCTTGCGCCAGTAACCACGCCAGCGCAAGCTGCGACGCCGTGCAGTTTTTCGTCACGGCAATTTCTTCAATTTTTTTCACCAACTCCAAATTTTTCTGGAAATTTTCTCCCTGAAAACGCGGCGAGTTGCGGCGATAATCGTCGGCCGCAAAATCTTCAAAGCGGCGGAGTTGCCCGGTAAGAAATCCTCGGCCAAGCGGACTGTAGGCGACAAATCCTATGCCGAGTTCGCGGCACGCGGCCAGAACGCCATCTTCTGGATCGCGCGTCCACAACGAATATTCCGATTGCAGCGCGGAAATGGAATGCACAGCGCACGCGCGGCGAAGCGTGGCCGCGCTGGCTTCGCTCATTCCGAGATGCAGAACTTTTCCTTCTTCCACAAGCCGCGCCATTTCGCCAACGGTTTCTTCAATGGGAATGCTGGTGTCCACGCGGTGCTGATAATAAAGGTCAATGTAATCCACGCCCAGCCGCTGCACGCTTTCTTCAAAACATTTGCGGACGTATTCCGGATGTCCATTCACGCCCAGCGAATTTCCGTTCGCTTCGCGCACAATTCCAAATTTCGTGGCTAGAACAACTTTTTCACGCCGCCCGTTAATCGCCTGCCCGACGAGCGTCTCGTTCCGTCCCATTCCATAAACATTCGCGGTATCCAGAAAATTAATTCCCAAATCAATCGCGCGGTGAATCGTGGCAATGGATTCGGCGTCATCGCGCGTGCCGTAAAATTCAGACATGCCCATGCAGCCCAGTCCGAGGGCCGAAACTTCCAGCCCGGTACGGCCAAGTTTACGGCGAGGAATGGGAGCGAATTGTTGCGCTTGCGTGGCCATTTTGGATTCACCTCATCACAAAAAATTTATTTCAAGCCAGCGTCTTCAGCGGCCAGCTTTGCGATCACGGACCAATCTTTTTCGCCATTCCCGCGGCCCACCGCGGAAAGGAATCGATCGTGAACCACACTTGCGATCGGTAGCGGCACGCCCTCGGCGTCCGCAGCTTGCAACACCAAACGCATGTCTTTCAATCCCAGCTTAGCGGCGAATCCCGCCGGTTCGTAGGCTTCTCGCGAGATGATGCCGCCATAATTTTGATGAAATGGCGCCGTGAAAGTCGTACCCGTTAAAATTTCAAGAAATTTTTCCGGCGCGATACCAGATTTGCGAGCGAGCGCGAAAGCTTCTCCGAAACTTTCAATAGTGGTCGCGATCAAAAAATTCCCAAGGACTTTGATGGTGTTCGCGGAGTGCGGTTCGGCGCCTGCAATAAAGGTTCGTTGGCCGATTGCGTCAAAAATCGGCTGGCAGCGCGAGAGATCGGCGGCGGTTCCCGCTGCAACAACAAAAAGTTTTTTCGCGGCAGCGGCTTCTGGACGTCCAAACACCGGAGCAGCAACGTAGGATTGATGTGCAGCGACGTGAGCAGCGGTAAGACGCGTGGAAAGCGCGACGCTGATTGTGCTCGAACTGATATGAAGTCCACCAGCGGGCAGCGCTTTCAGAATTCCATTTTCGCCGAAGACGGCGGATTCGAGCGCGGCATCATCGGCCAGCATTGTGATCACCGTTCCGGTGCGCGCGCATTCCGCGGGCGACGCCGCCACCTGCGCGCCGAGTTTTTGCAAATCGTTCCCGCGGCTGGCGGTGCGATTCCAAACTGTCACAGCGTGGCCCGCGCTAATTAAATTCTGCGCCATGCCATGTCCCATTTTGCCCAGGCCGACGAAACCAATGTTCATAAATCCCTCCAGCGCGGATTGATAATTTAGTGGGAGTGGTTGCGATTGTCCATACGAGGGAAACCTTAGGGCGGGTCCATTTACGACATAACTTGACCCGCCCGCCGTGCGTTTATCTTAATCTTAACTCGCGTCGCCAATCGCCAATTCAAGCCGCGCCGCAGCGCCCGGCCCTCGGCGCAGCAACGGCGCCAACCGCTCGGCCAATTGTTGCCGCGCACGCCACAACCGCGCTTTCAAAGTATTTTCCGAAACGCCCAAAGCACGCGCCGCTTCGGAAGTTGTAAGCCCCTGACTTTCCCTCAGCACAAACGCATCGCGCAGCACCGGCGAAAGCTCCGCAAGATTCGCGTTGATTAAATTGTTCAACTCGCGGCGCTCATAAATTTCTTCCGGACTCGGATCATCCGCGGCGAATCTCTCTTCCGCTGGAATCGTATTTTCCTCGTCGGAAAAATTCTCGAGCGAAACCGCCGGACGCGCGCGCATACTTCGGCGTCGCATCAACGAAGCGTTGATCACGATGCGCGTAAGCCAGGTGGAAAATTGCGAGCGGCCCTCGAAGCGCTTCAAATTCCGATACGCGGCGAGCAGCCCTTCCTGCAGGGCATCTTCCGCATCTTCGACGTTCCCAAGCACGCGCAGGGCAGTTTGGAACAGCGCGCGCTTGTGCCGGGCGTAAAGGGATTCAAATGCGGAGGCGTCCCCACGCACGGCACGATTGATAAGTCCTTTTTCTTCAGGCACTTGCAATGATTCCACGCTATTGATGGACTGCGATGATGAAGCCATTGTTCCCCCTTATGTTAGACGGATGAGACCCGCAAATGAGACATTTCCCGCAAACATTCTTTCCTTATACAAGTGATACGCAATACCGCGTGAAAAAGCTTCGAGTTGCACACTCTCCGCGATGTGACGCCATTAGTGAGCGATTCCCGGCCCTCCTTTGTGCGGCGTGGTCTTTTTCATTAGAAATAAAAGCGGAATGATGATCAACATCGCACCGGCGAGCAGCCGGAAATTATCGACGAACGCCAACATGCTGGCCTGCCGCTGCACCATTCCGTAGATCATGCCCTGCGCTTGCGCTCCCGCAGCCGTCGCGCTCAAGCCCTTCGTCATCAGCGTCGCGCTCAAGCCGGCCAACTGCGCCCGGTAAGCGGGGTCAAGCGGATTCACATGGCCTGTCGAATACGCTTGATGAACTTGCGCGCCGCGCGAAAGCATGGTGGCCACCATCGCAATTCCCACGCTTCCGCCGACGTTGCGCGCCAGATTAATAATTCCCGTCGCATTATTTGTTTTTTCCTTGGAAATGAAATAAAAAGCCATCGTGTTAATCGGCACGAACAAAAACGCCATTCCCAAACTTTGATAAATGCGCGCCCACATGGCCGTCTGAAAATCGATTTGCAAATTAAATTGCGACATATGAAAAAGCGAAATCGAAGTGATCAGCACGCCGACGATCACCAGCCAGCGCGCCTGAATTTTTCCGATCAGAACGCCCACGATGGGCATCATCACCATCACAGCAAGGCCGCCCGGCGAAAGCACCAGTCCGCTGAGCGTGGCGTTGTAGCCAAGAAGCGTTTGTAAAAAAATCGGCAGCAACACCGTTGTGCCATACAAAACCAGGCCGAGCATAAACATGCTGACCGTGGAAATAAGAAAATTTCGGTCCTTCAGCAAACGCAAATCGACCACCGGCTCAGGCGTGTACAATTCCCAAAGGATCGCGCCGATCAGGCCCACAACTGTTAGGACTGTGCAGACGACAATAAAGTTCGAGCCGAACCAGTCGTCGGTCTGGCCTTTATCCAGCACGACCTGTAGAAATCCCAAACCGACGGCCAATAATCCCAGGCCGATGTAATCGATCCGCATTGCTTTCCATGCCCGGCGCACCAGATAGACCGGATCAAATATCAGAGCATTCGTGAGCAACAGAGAAAGAATTCCAACCGGAATATTGATAAAGAAAATCCAGCGCCAACTGTAGTTGTCCGTGATCCATCCGCCGAGCGTGGGGCCGATCACAGGCGCCAGCACCACGCCCATTCCATAAAATGCCATCGCCAGGCCTTGTTTTTCTCGCGGAAAACTTTCCACAAGAATTGCCTGCGACACAGGCTGTAGCGCGCCGCCGCCCGCGCCTTGCAGTACGCGAAAGAAAACCAGCAGGCCAAGGCTGGGCGCGAACCCGCAAAGAAAAGAACTGACGGTGAAAAGCGCCACGCAAAACATGTAGAAATTTTTTCGGCCGAAAAGCGTTGAGAACCAGCCGGAAAGCGGAAGGACGATCGCATTTGCGACGAGGTAGGACGTGAGTACCCAGGTGCTCTCGTCCACGCTGGCCGAAAGACTGCCCGCGATGTGCGGCAACGATACGTTTGCTACGCTCGTGTCCAGCACTTCCATGAACGTGGCCAGCATCACAACCACTGCGATGACCCAGGGATTTACGACGCCATCTTCGCTCTTGGCGCGTCCCATGAAATTGGTCACTGCTGCGCTCATGGATTTTCTCGGCCCTCACCGAGTCCCACTTGTTCCAGTTGTTGCCTAGGCGGAAATTGATAGCCGCTACTGGCGCGTGATAATTGTGACGTCCACATTCATTCCCGGACGCAAGATCGCTTTGTCCGGCGGAATTGGATCCAGAATAATTTTCACCGGAATGCGTTCGACTACCTTCACAAAATTCCCGGTGGCGTTTTCCGGCGGCAGCAGGCTCATCCGCGAACCTGTCGCGCCGGCTACAGAATCCACGTGGCCCGTGAAAGTTTGGCCGTACATATCCACTTTCACTTCCACTTTTTGGCCGGGACGCACTTTCGCAAGCTGCGTTTCCTTAAAATCCGCGGTGACCCAGATGTCCTGCAGCGGAACAATTATTAAAGTCCCCTGTCCGGGCTGAAGCACCTGCCCAACTTCCACGGATTTGTGCGTCACAACTCCGTCAACCGGAGAAGTGATCGTGGTGTAACTCAGTTGAAGTTCCGCCGCCGCAAGATTCGCTTCGGCGGCTTTGATGTTGGCGCTTGCGGCAGAGGCGTTCGCCGCCTGCACATTCACTTGCTTCAAATTTGCATTGGCTTGCACTTGCCCGGCGCGCGCCTTCGCAACGTCGGCGGTTTTGCTATCCAATTTTGCTTTTGTGACGGCCACATTTTGTTGCGCCTGCGCCGAACGCTGCTTGGCGGAATCCAGTTCTCCTTGGGCAACTTGAGCCGCAGCAACGAAGCCGTCGTACTGCTGCTGCGAAATTTCGGCTTTTTCCACGAGCGGTTTCATGCGCGCGAGATCGGCTTGCGCTTTGTCAAAGTTGGCCTGGTACTTCACAACTTGCGAATTCGCGTAAGCGAGATCTGAAGTCAGCGCCATTTGATAAGTTTGGTTCGCGCTGGCCTGTTCCGCGAGCGCGCCTTGCAATCCGGCGTTCGCGTTGGAATTGTCTCCCTGCGTCATCTCCTGCGTCATCGGAACGGTCACGGTTGCCGCGTTCGATTGCGCTTGAGCGAGCGCGAGCGCTGCACGCAACTGATCCACTCGAGCTTGATAATCGCGCGGATCAATCTTCACCAGCACCTGTCCTGCTTTCACTTGTTGGTTGTCGTTCACTAGAACTTCCAAAACATTTCCGGAAATTTTCGCAGACACGGGATTCAAGTGGCCGTCAACTTCGGCGTCGTCAGTATTTACGCGTCCCTGCGAATACCAATAAAAGAACACCAGCGCCGCGAGCACCACAACGCCGCCGATGAAAACTGTGAAGCGGAAAGCGGGCTTCGACCACAGTCCCGGCTTTTTCGCCTCCGGCGCGGCAGCGGCAAGCGCCGGCGACGCCGTTTGCGATTGCGAAGCCTTTGGTTCGCTTTCTTTTTCCATTACGTTTGTTTCCATGGGCTCACCTGTGTGTTTCGGATTCCGTTTATCCGCTTTGATTATTTTGTGTAAAGCGATTCCATCTGACCGATGGCGCGCGCCAGATCCGCGCGGGCTTGATTGAATTGATAAAGCGCCGCGATCTGATTGTCGCTCGCGCGGCTCAGCGCATCTTGCGCTTGCACAACTTCAATATTGTCGGCAACGCCCGCTGCGAAGCGATCGCGTGCTTGAGTAACTTCCTCTTGCGCAAGTTGAATGCCCAGATTCGCAACTTCCACTTGATGGCGCGCGGATTCCAGTTGCGCCGTGGCCGTTTTCACTTCCAGCGCGATTTCATTTCGCAAATCGTCGCGCTGCTGTTCCACTTTTTTAATTTCCAGATCGGCTTTTGAAGTTTCCGCCTGAATTCGTCCGCCCGTGAAAAGCGGCACCACCGCCCCAACTTGATATTCATAAACAGGAATGCCGGAATTGATCGAAACACCCTGATAGTTCCACCCTCCCTCACCACGGATGGAAGGCAGGCGCTCGTTGAAGGCCGCATGGCGGTTTTCCTGCGCGGCGCGCAAACGCGCATCAATCTGCAACATTTCGGGACGAACTTGATACGCGCGATCGATACTTCCTTCGATAGCGAACTCAGGCGTTTCAAAAAAACTCATCGCGTCAGAAAGTTGAATTGGTTGGCGCGGATCAAGGCTGAGCAAACGCGCCAGCCCAAACAGCGCCACGTCGAATTGAGTTTGCGCGGCAATCAGAACTTGTTTTTCATTTTGCAATTCCACATTCGCGCGAAGAGTATCAATTCCGGTTCCAGCGCCATTTTTCTGCATATCGGCGGCTTGATTGTAAAGAGCTTGTGCAAGATCAATTCGAGTTTGCGCGGCCTTCACTTGCGCCGCTGCGCGCAAAGCGCCCAGATATTGCGACACTGTTTGAAGAACCATGTCCTCGCGAATAGATTGCTCGCCTGCGTGCGCTGCGGAAGTATTTTCTTTTGCGGCATGCAAGCGGCTCCACGCGGCAAAATCTACGATGGGAGCACTTGCTGAAGGGCCGACGTTGAAAATCTGAAACGGGCCGAGGTGTTCAGCGAAGCCGGGAAATCGGCTGCCGAATGCCGTCTCAAGATTTGCGCGCTCAACTGCGTCGCTTACATTAAACTGCGCCTGCGGCAACAAATCCGCGCGAGCGATATTTTGATCCTGCTTCGCTTGCGCCGATTGCAGCACGCCGATTTGCACTTGAGGATTTTGTTTGAGCGCCAGCGCAACGGCATCGTGCAGCGTCAGTTGGATTGCGGATTTTTCTTGCGCCCGCGCCGTGCCGGAATTTTGAATCGCAATCGCGAAAAATCCGATTAAAATTGCCTTTATTATTTTGTGTTGGGTATTCATTTTCCCTTGAGTAGGAGTCTCGGAAGATTCTCCGCACGCCTGCGCGACAATCGCGCGCGTCAAACACCCCTTGCAAATCAGCGTCGCTCCCGCCTCGTGCAGCTTGGTCAGCAGCGCCTTGCCTTCCGCATCCACAAAAGTCACTTCGTTCAGGTCGACCAAAACTTCTTTAGCTTTCGCGCGTTCTGCGACCCACGAATTCTCGACCTCGGCCACCCAAGCGCCCGCGAGCTTTCCCTCTAATAATAATGTTGATTTCGTTTCGCCCCGCTGGACGGTGATCTTGAGCATCGTTCCACGCTTTCGTGTGCTTTAGGGTGCACGCGACATTCCAGCCCTGCCGAGGACGTCCGATTTTAAGTCTTTTGTTACCATTGGCTTATTGAGTCTTGGATGGATATTTCCGTCAGGCAGGCGAAGTAAGTGCCGATATTTCGTCATGTGCCGAAATGTCGGCACCTAACTAACCCAGCCGAGCTAAACGCTGGGCCGCTGAATGCCCAGCTTTTGCATCCGAGACTGAAGCGTGGTCCGTTTCATCCCGAGGCGGGCAGCTGCGCCATTCGGCCCAGCCAAAATCCAACGGGCTTCCTTGAGCGTGCGAAGAATGTGATCGCGTTCGTTGGCTTCCATCGTTTGGACAGAATCCGACAATTGCTCGGTGGGTTCGCGGAGCTCGGCCAGCGGCACTTCCAGAACTGGTCCGCGGGAAAGAATTACCGCGCGCTCGATTAAATTTTCCAGTTCGCGAATATTTCCGGGCCAATGATAATTGGTAAGAGCTGCCATGGTCTCCGCGGAAATCGAATCCACCGTGCGTTTCATCTGACGCGCATATTTTTGCGCGAAGTAACGGACGAGCACCGGAATATCCTCGCGGCGCTGGCGCAGCGGCGGCACCTGCACGGGAAAAACATTCAGCCGGTAGAAAAGATCGCTGCGAAATTCACGGTCGGCAACCATTTGCACCAAATCACGATTCGTAGCGGCAACGAGCCGAACATTAATCTTCGTAGTGCGCGTTCCACCAAGCCGCTCAAATTCCTGTTCCTGCAAAACGCGCAAAAGCTTCGGCTGAAGTTCCAGCGGAATATCTCCAACCTCGTCGAGGAAAAGTGTCCCGCGATCCGCCAGCTCGAAGCGGCCGATTTTCTGCGCTATAGCGCCGGTGAAAGCGCCGCGCTCGTGTCCGAACAGTTCCGATTCCAGAAGTCCAGTCGGAATTGCCGCGCAGTTTATTTTTACAAAAGTGCGCTCCCGCCTCGAACTCAAATTGTGAATCGCGCGCGCGATCAGTTCCTTGCCCGTACCGGTCTCGCCCTGAATTAAGACTGTAGAATCGGTCGGAGCCACCGTCTCCACCTGCTTCAAAATATTTTTCAGCGCGATACTTTCACCGATAATTTCCTCAAAATTCTGCTCGCTGCGAATTTCATCTTCAAGATAGAGTTTTTCTTCAGCAAGTTTATTTTTCAGTTGCGCGATCTCTTCAAACGCCAGCGCATTTTCCACAGCGACGGCCACCTGGGTGCCAACGTGCGCGAGCAGGTCCAGATCCTGCTGACTGAAAGCATCATCGCGAAAACTCGCCACCGTGATCGCACCAAGCGCGTGGTCGCGCGTGACCAGCGGAACGCAGCACAACGAGCGCACGCCTTCCGCTTGAAGCAACTTCACGGCGCTAGACCCGTAATTCGCGAAATCCTTCGCCGCTAACAGCAACGGTTTCCGCTCGGAAAAACAAATCCCGGCCAGCGAAGTTTCCATCGGCACCTCCATTTCTTCGCGAATGTATCCGTGGCCTTCCGGAAATACCAGAGCGCGCAACCGCATCACATTTCGCGCGGAATCATGCAGCGCCATACTGGTGTAATCGTGATGCAAAACCCGCCGAAGCGATTCGGCAATCGCAGTGAAAAGATTCTTCGTGTCCAAACTGGAGATCAGCGCGTTATTCACTTCAAGCAAAACGCGCAGGCGATCCCGTTCCGCCGCCAACTGTTTCTGATACCGATCCGCCTTGTCATAATTCAGCGCGTTATCCACCGCAACTGCAACCTGCCGCGCCACCTGCCGCATGAATTCCACTTCGCTGCTGGTGTATTCGTGCCGCTCGCTGTGGCCAAATCCCAGGCAGCCCAGCCGGTGTTGCGCAGTCGTCAGCGGAAGGATGCAGTACGACACAATATTTTCCTGCGAAAGAATTTCGCGCATCTTCGGAAAGCGCTCGTCCAGCATTACATCCGGCACCACAAGCGGCTCCTGTGTTTCCAGAACATGTCCGGCCGCCGACCATTCCACCGGAGTTTCCAGTCCCGGCTGAACTTTCGTGGGACGATTCGCTTCCAGCGTGTGCAAGCGCATCACGTTGCGTTTGGCGTCGTGCAAGATCAAATTCAAATAATCGAATTGCACAACGCGGTGAAGGCGTCCGGCGAGATCGTGAAATAAATCCCCTAGGTCGCGATGAGCGGCGATGGCCTCTGCAACTTCCAGCAAGACTTGATAAGACGCCGTGGGCGGTTGGAGCGAATGCGCATCCATGCAATCAGGATAGCATCGCGGTTGCGAGCCGCTCAACTTTACAAAGCGAGTGGATCATCTAAAAAACAAAATTCGTGTATTTTTTACTTGACGTGACTTCTACATGCCCGTATAAATATTCATAGGCATGCATAATTTAGCAATCGCGGTGAGTACCCAGAAGCGCTACCGTCAGGGACAGATCCTGAAGCTGATCACCGGCGAAGCTATATCCAATCAAGATGAACTTCGGAAGCGCCTCGCGCACATCAAATTAAAAGTGACGCAAGCAACTCTCTCGCGCGATCTGCGCGAATTAAAATTGGTGAAAACTTCCGCGGGATACAAACCTCTCGCGAATGGCGTCACAGAAATTGCGCCGCTCTCCGCACTCGCCAGGGCGCTCAGCGAATTTCTTTCGGACATTCGCCCTGCCGGCAACATGCTCGTGCTGAAAACTCCGCCCAGTGGCGCGCAACCTTTGGCCGCAGCGGTTGACGCCGAACATTTTCCCGAAATTGCCGGCACCATCGCCGGCGACGACACCGTCCTTATTATTACCGCCACGCAGCGCACGCGCCTCGCCGTCCAAAAGCGCATCGAGGATCTCCTCAAATGAGCGATCCACGCAAAGTTGCGGTTGTCGGCGTGACGGGCTACACCGGCTTCGAGCTGGCGCGCCTGCTGCTACGACATCCGCAAATTGAAAAGCCAACTTTTTATTTGCGCGAAGGGTCTTCGCACATTCGTTGCCTCACCGAACTTTTTCCGCAGCTGCGCGGCTGGGGCGAAGCACCGTGCCGCCCACTTTCCGTGGACGCAATCGCCGCCAGCGGCGCGGCAACAGTTTTTCTTTCCACGCCGCACGAAGCATCCACAGAACTCGCGCCAGAACTCGTCGCAAAAGGTTTGCGAGTCGTCGATCTAAGCGGCGCGTTCCGATTTCACAACGCCGCAACCTACACGCAATGGTACAAGTTGCCCTCGCCACCGCAGGAATTGTTGGACGAAGCCGTCTACGGCCTTCCCGAAATTTATTCGGACAAATTGTCCGCCGCGCGAATCGTGGCCAATCCCGGATGCTACGCGACGTCCGTAATTTTGGGATTGAAGCCTCTCATCGAATCCGGATGGGTTGCGAAGGAACGTGGAATTGTTTGCGATTGTAAATCCGGTGCCAGCGGCGCGGGAAAAGAACCGAAGCGCGATATGCAATTCGTCGAAGTCGACGAAAATTTTCGCGCTTACGGGCTTTTCACGCACCGCCATACTCCGGAAGTTACCGAACACCTCGGCGTGTCATTGGACGATGTGATGTTTTCGACGCATCTGCTTCCCGTGGCACGCGGAATTCTTTCAACGCTTTACGTTTGGCTGAACGGGCCGCGCGAGGCGAGTGATGTGGAATCTTTATTCCGGAAATTTTATGCGGACCGCCCGATGGTGCGTTTGTGGCCCGCCGGAAAATTGCCGGAATTGCAGCACGTAGTGAATACAAATTTCTGCGACATCGGATTCGCGCTGGACGCCACAGGGCGCCGGCTCACCGTCGTTTCTTGCCTGGATAATTTGGGCAAGGGCGCCGCCGGGCAAGCCGTGCAGAACCTGAACGCGATGTGGAAATTCGATGCCAAATCAGGAGTGATATGAGACTTGTAATTAAATTAGCAGGGGCTTTGCTGGACGATCCGGAAACAGTGGCGTCCATCGCGCGGCAAGTTGTTGCACTCGCGCAAGAAGGCCACGAACTTCTGGTCGTGCACGGTGGCGGAAAAATTTTCACCGCAACTTTGCAACGCATGGGAATCGAAAGTAAATTCGTGGCCGGGCTGCGTGTCACCGATCGCGAAACGCGCGACGTCGCCGTCATGGTGATGGGCGGACTTTTGAACAAGCGCGTCGCCGGTGCGATCACCCAAGCGGGCCAGCCCGCAATTGGTCTTTGCGCTTCGGACGCCGCAGCTTTTCTCGCCGAGCCTATGACCTACAACGATATGCGCGGCGGTCTCGGTTTTGTCGGCTATCTTTCCGGCGTGAATGTGGATTTTCTGGAAGCGATGTGGCGCGCCGGAATTGTTCCCGTTGCGTCCTGTCTCGGACTCGGCGCTGACGGCGAGCTCTACAATATTAATGCCGATCACATGGCTGCCGCGTGCGCAGAATTTATTCACGCCGACCGCCTGATCTATTTAACGGATGTTGCCGGAGTTCTAGACGGCCGAAAAGTTTTGAAAGCGGTTTCCTCCGAAGAAGTGGAAGATTTAATTCGCCGTCACACCGTTTCCGGCGGCATGATTTTGAAACTCGAAGCATGCAAGCGCGCCTTGGCCGGCGGCGTGAGCCAGGTGCGCATTGTCGGCGGCGCAAAAAATGACGGCCTCCTTTCCGCTGCGAATGGCGGAAAAGGTCCGGGCACTCGAGTGCTGCCCGCATATCCCGCGAACGCGAAAATCGCGTCCTGAGATAATTTCCCAACGCCCATGCCAACTCATAAGAAAACTCGTCTCCAGAAGTCTTCCTCAGCGGAAGGCGCGTCCGCAATTCGCGACGCCGCAAAATATTTGGCCAACACTTACAAGCGCCCTGAATTAGTTTTCACTCACGGAAAGGGCTGCGAACTTTACGATCACAAAGGCAGCGCATATTTGGATTTTCTCGGCGGCATCGCCGTCAACGCGCTCGGCTACGCGCATCCTCGGCTCGTCGCCACAATTCGCCGCGAAGCAGGACGCGCCACACACGTCTCAAATTTATTTCACAATCCGTTTCAAGGGCCGCTCGCCAAGAAATTGGCGAAATGGTCGGGAATGGATCGCGTTTTTTACACGAATAGCGGCGCGGAAGCCGTTGAAGCCGCGCTGAAACTGGCGCGGGCTCGCGCGCGAAGCAAGCACGGCGAAAATAAAACGCGTATTCTGGCGCTCGAAAACTCATTTCACGGCCGAACTTTCGGCGCTCTTTCGATCACCTGGCCGATAAAATATCGCCAGCCATTCGAGCCGCTCGTTCCCGGCGTGGAGTTCGTGAAATTCAATGACGTCGCAGATTTGGAATCAAAATTCAACGATTCCGTCTGCGCCATCATCATGGAAACAATTCAGGGTGAAGGCGGCATCTATCCCGTAAGCGAAACTTTTTGGAAGCGCGCCCGCGAACTGGCCACGCAGCACGACGCCGCGCTGATCGCCGATGAAATTCAGTGCGGACTCGGCCGCACCGGCCGCGCTTTCGCGTACCAAAAATTGCCCGGCGCGCCGGACATCGTCGTAATCGCAAAACCACTCGCCGCGGGTGTTCCACTTGGCGCGATGCTCGCGAAAGAAAGCTTTGCTTCGGTGCTTGCGCCCGGAATGCACGGCACCACTTTTGGCGGCGGCCCGCTGGCCTGCGCCGTCGCGCTGGAATTCTTAAATGTAATGGAAGATGAAAAGTTATTGGCGAATGTTCGCGAGCGCGGCGCGGAATTGCGTCAGGGACTCATGGCGCTGGCGAACAAATACGATTTCATCAAGGAAATTCGCGGCGAAGGATTGATGGTCGGAGTGCAACTTTCCGTGGAAGGCGCTCCGTACGTCGCCGAAGCTCTGGCGAACCACGTGCTGATTAATTGCACGCACGAGACCACATTGCGTCTGCTTCCACCGTACGTTGTGAAATCCAAAGACGTAAAAGAATTCATCAAACGCATGGACGGAGTTTTTTCCAGGGTTTCAAAACCGAATTCCAAATCGGCCGATTCGCCGCGCGCGCAGAAATCTGAATCTGCGCATGACGCGCGAACGCTTGCAGTATCGAGGTGAAAATGAACGCCCTTGCCCCAGCTTCCACCGGCCTCGCCGGCGATATCGCCCACGATTTAGTGACGGGAATGGAATGGCCCGCCGCTACCGTGCGCGAATGTTTGCATCTCGCGGCTGAAGTGAAGTCTGCGCCGGAGCGTTACCGCACTGCGCTTGCCGGAAAATTCATCGCGATGATTTTTGAAAAGCCTTCCCTGCGCACGCGTACAACTTTTGATATTGGAATGCAAAGCATGGGTGGCGGCGCCGTATTTCTGGACAATACCCACACGCGCCTCGGTGAGCGCGAAAGCATTAAGGACGTCGCGAAAAATTTGCAGCAGTGGGTTCACGGAATTGTTGCGCGCGTATTTTCGCAAAGCTCGCTTTGCCAACTTGCCGAGCACGCTTCCATCCCCGTGATCAACGCGCTTTCCGATCTCTATCATCCTTGTCAGTCCTTCGCGGATTTTCTCACGCTCGAAGAACATTTCGGCGGTGTGCGCGGATTGAAAGTCGCCTACGTCGGCGACGGAAATAATGTTTGCAACTCGCTGATGTTGACCGGCGCGCGATTGGGTGCGCATGTTCGCGTCGGAACTCCGAAGGGTTACGAGCCGCCGGCGGACATTGTTGCCGAAGCGCGCCGTGCCGCGAAAGAAACAAAAGGTAAAATTGAATTGTTTCATTCCGCGGAAGAAGCGACCGAAGGTTCGCAGGCCGTCTACACCGATGTTTGGGCCAGTATGGGCCAAGAAGAAGAAACAGAAAAGCGCGCGAAAGATTTCGCGGGATTTCAGGTCAACAAACCATTGATGAAGCTAGCGGCATCCGATGCGATTTTTCTGCACTGCCTGCCGGCCCATCGCGGGTCAGAAGTGAGCGCGGACGTGATGGATTCTTCGCGCTCGCTCGCGTACGAACAGGCGGGCAACCGTCTGCATGTGCAAAAAGCAGTTCTGCTGTTACTCCTAAGCTGAAGGGATTCCAAATTGCCAAAGAAAGTTGTTCTTGCCTATTCGGGCGGGCTTGATACGTCCATCATCATTCCGTGGCTGAAAGAAACTTATGGCGGATGCGAAGTGATCGCCATGATTGGCGACGTCGGCCAGAAAGAAGATTTGGAAGCGGCGCGAAAAAAAGCGCTGGCAACCGGCGCGGCTTCCGCAACGATTGAAGATCTTCGCGAAGAATTTATCACCGAATATATTTGGCCC
>DATBYL010000162.1:0-3181 GCA_036513735.1 Candidatus Acidiferrales bacterium | reverse complement strand
ATTCTTTTCCCTGATTTTTCCACGCGTGGCGGCAACGTTCGAGCAACCACATTCCCGCAATATTTTTTAGCAGTCGAACTGTGCCGCAGACTCCGCCTTCGTTTGTAAAATTCAGGCGACGCGCCTCTTCCGTGACCACGGGCTTCTTCGTTTCCGTTCCGAGAAGCGACCACGTGCCCGAGCTAATCAGTGCAACTTTTTCTCCGCTGTGAACGGCGGCGAATGCGGAACCTGTGTCGTGACACGCGGGCGCGATCACTTGCGTTGTTGAAAGCGCGGGGAGTTTTGCAAATTCTGGGCGAAGAGGGCCTACGACTTCTCCAGAATTAATTAGCGGAGTTAGCATGTGCGTCGGGATGCTTAGCTTTTCCAGAATTTCCGTGGACCATCTTCGTTTGTGGACGTCAAAAAATTGTGTCGTGGATGCGTTCGTATATTCGCAAACGGCTTTGCCCGTCATCCAATAATTAAAAAGATCGGGCATGGTGAGTAGATACTCGGCTTGCTGCAGCGTTTTCGGCGATTGTTGCGCGGCGGCGCACAACTGATACAACGTGTTGAACGGAAGAAATTGAATTCCGGTGATGCCGTAAATATATTCCGGCGTGAGTTCATTCATCACGCGTTCCATTACTCCGGCGGTTCGTGCGTCGCGATAATGATACGGATTTTCGAGCAGCGCGCCATTTTCGCCGAGCAGCGCGTAGTCCACGCCCCACGTGTCCACGCCAATTGCGTCAACTTGCGTGACTTCGTGCGCGGAAAGAGAATGCAGCGCGGATTGCATTTCAAACCAGAGGCGCGGAGCGTCCCAGTGCATCGCGTCGTTGTAATGCACGGGCTGATTTGGGAAGCGGCGGATTTCTTCGATGGATAATTTTCCGGCGCGTAGACGGCCCGCGATGGCACGCCCACTTTCGGCGCCGAGATCGAATGCCAGAAATGTGAAGTCACGATTTTTCGATGTGGCCATTGCCGGAAGGTGAGTCTAGGATTCGCGGCGCGGTTACACAAGAACAAAACTTGAAAAACAATCCGGGGTCGCCGGTTTTACCATGCGGAACGCGCTGAAACTCAGCATAAGGCTTTGACAAATTCGACGGAGCCGGATTAGATACGATTGGTAAAGGCCGCGAAGAAGTTCAGTCGGAGAAAACTGCGCGATGCCGGACGGAACTCGTAAACGAGTTTGTTTTCTTTTGCAAGTGAAAAAAGATCGGCTGGCGGAATATAAAGAACGTCACCGCGCGGTGTGGCCGGAAATGTTGAACGCGCTGCATTCGGCTGGATGGAATAACTATTCACTGTTTTTGCGCGATGACGGGCTGTTAATTGGATACGTGGAGACTCCGGATTTTCAGCAGGCGTTACACAAGATGTCGTTGATGGAAATAAATAAAAAGTGGCAGGCGGAAATGGGCGATTTTTTTGAAGGAGTGCCCGGACGGAAAGCAGATGAGCAGATGGAACCGATTCCAGAAGTTTTCCATTTGGCGTGACGCGCGATTCTAATAATATTAGAAAAATAAAATGGGTTCATCCATCACAAAGCCACGAATGAAATTTGTGAATTACGAATGGGACGACGCGCATGCGAGCAAACTGAGCCCCGCGGAACTGCTCGTCTACCGCTCGAACCTATTGGGATCGGATCAGCGCATTACGAACACAGGCGGCGGAAATACTTCCGCCAAAACAATCGAGCGCGATCCGCTTACCGGAAAAGATACTTTGGTTTTGTGGGTGAAGGGATCCGGCGGAGATTTGCGGACCAGCAAGCTGGCGAATTTTGCGTCGCTGTATCAGGAAAAACTTCTGGCGCTGCGGACGACGTATGCGGCGCTGAATCCGCGCGGGCCGAAGAGCGAAGCAGAAGACCGCATGGTCGGATTTTATCCGCACTGCGCTTTCAATTTGAATCCGCGTGCGGCTTCAATTGATACGCCGCTGCACTCGTATATTTCTGCGCGCGATGTGGATCACATGCATCCGAATTCCATTATTGCGATTGCCGCCGCGAAGCACTCCAAAGAATTAGCCGAGGAAATATTTGGCGGCGAAATGGCGTGGACTCCGTGGCTGCGTCCGGGATTGGAATTGGGACTAGAACTTCAGCGGATTTTCAAGAGCAATCCCAAATTGAAGGGCGTGGTACTCGGCCAGCATGGAGTGATTAATTGGGCGGATGGCGGAAAGGAATGTTACGACGTGACGTTGAGTTTGATCGAGCGCGCGGCGGAATATATTGAAGCGCGCGGCAAGGGCGACAAAACTTTCGGTGGCGCGAAGTTTAATTCCCTTTCCGATGCGGATCGCGACGAAATACTTTTTGAATTGCTGCCGTGGCTGCGCGGAGAGGTTTCACAGGAGAGACGGTTCGTCGCTACGATTCATTCCGACGCGACGATTTTGAGATTTGTGAATAGTAATGACGCGCCGCGTCTGGCTGCGCTGGGCACGTCGTGCCCGGACCATTTTCTACGCACAAAAATTAAACCGCTTTATGCGGATTGGAATCCGGCGAACGAGAACGTCGAGCAGCTGAAACAGAAGTTGACGGCGGGCATGGAGCAATACCGCAAAGACTATACGAATTATTACAACCGCTGCAAACATCCGAACTCTCCGGCGATGCGCCAATCCAATCCGACGGTGATGCTGATTCCTGGAATCGGAATGATTGCGTGGGGCAAAGATAAAAGCGAATCGCGGGTGACCGCGGAATTTTACAACTGCGCGGTGGAAGTGATGCGTGGTGCCGAAGCGATTGACGAATACATCGCGTTACCGCAGCAGGAAGCCTTCGATATTGAGTACTGGCTGCTTGAGGAAGCGAAACTGAAGCGCATGCCGCCGGAAAAAGAACTGGCGCGGCAAATTGTGATCGTAATCGGTGCAGGAAATGGTATCGGAAAAACAGTTGCGCATCGACTGGCACGAGAAGGCGCGCAAATAATTTGCGCGGACTTGAACGGCGATGCCGCCGCAACAACTGCGAAGGAATTAACGGATTTGCATGGAGTGGGAATCGGCGTGGCGGGTACGGGAATTTCCGCCTCGGGCCCTGCGATCGGACTGCCAGTGAATATTACGGATCGCACGAGCGTCCGCGAAATGTTGAAGCAAACAATTCTGGCGTATGGCGGAGTAGATTCGATTATGGTGACAGCGGGAATTTTTG
>DATBYL010000161.1:0-7273 GCA_036513735.1 Candidatus Acidiferrales bacterium | reverse complement strand
GGCGTCTTCGCCGCTGCGCGCTGCGCTTCAACGCTTGCGCGCGGCGCGATCAGAATCGCCGACGTCACAGCAGCCAGCAACATCGCAGCCGCCAAGCTTGTTCTTACTCGAATCATGTAGTTCCTCCAACCAACGGCGGGAAGTATAGCGTCATAGCAGGCAGATGCAATACGCAAGGAAGGGGGTATTTCAGGAATTGAATCTAAGCCGCGCGTTATCGCGCGTAGTATCCGGGCTTCGACCGAATCTTGACTCCTTCAATCGTCGGCTTCACCAGAACTTTTCTGAACGTCTCATCCTTATCTGAATTCGTCGAATAATATCCCACCTCATACATCGACCGCAGCTCCTCGCCAATCTGTTTAAAATATTCATGAGGATCCATCTTTCGCGCGTCGAAATCGGCGCCGCCGGTTTCCTTCGCGACGCGCTCCATCACTCGTACGCCATATTTATTTCGCGCGCTCATTTCTCCCTTCTTGTCTTGCTCCGTATAGCGAATCGTGAAAATCAATACGTCCGCGCTTTGCGCAGCTTCAATCGCGCTCATCTGATCGTACTCGCTCGAATTGTCTTCTCCGTCACTGAAAATGATCAGCGCCCGCCGGCCGGTTTCCGGCGCGAGCTTTTCGGCCACCGAATAATAAATCGCGTCAAAATATGCCGTTCCCGCGTCGCGCTCTTCTTCCGGCCCAAGTTCAGGGATCTTCGGCTCGTCCGCATTCTTCTTACTGTTCTTAGTTTTCGCGCCGGACGACGAGAAGACGTGAAACGATCCTTTCGCACCCGTTTTTATGTACTCCTCATACCGGCCCATTAGTTCTTCGCTCGATTGAGAATAATCACTCAGTAGCCGCAGGTGATTTCCAAAATAAACCAGAAACGCACGGTCCTTCGGGCCCAGCACATCCTTCAAAAATATTTCCAGATCTTTCTGATGTTCCTTGGCCACTTTCTCCTGGCTTCCGCTTCCGTCCACAATCAATCCCAGCGTGAGCGGTGCGTCCACACTGCGTTTCAAGTACGCAATTTTCTGCTGCACGCCATCTTCATAAAGCGAAATATCTTTCTCCGTCAACGTATCCACCAGCGCGCCCTGCGGATTCCGCGCGGTAAATCCAACATTCACCAGATTCGTCCGCACGCGTATTGGCTGCTGCGCCAAACAAATGGAGCCAGCTACCACAATCGTCAGTGCCAGAACAGCGAATGCCACGCCGCCGTTTCGCGCAAAATCAAAGATCTTCAGCCGCCTCGTTCCCATGGTGATCACCCTACAATGAAACGACATCCGCCACCAAAAAGTTCACTCGCCGTCCTCTGTATTTCTCGGCGCGCTCTATGTCTCTGCGTTGAACACAAATGCGCGCGTTTCGCGATTCACTAGCCTTCAGTGTTATCATTCGCTCGCGAAATTATTTTCATCGCGAAAGGCTAACGCATGATTTCAGCGCTTCGCAGCGTCAGCGCGATTTTGATGGGATTCATCACCGGATTTGTGATCATCGTCGGATTTGTGTACGCGAATCTTCGACTGTTTCCGCTTCCGGCCAGCCTCGATCCCGAAGATACTGCCGCGATGAATGCCGCGATCGCCGCGATGCCTGCGAAAGCGCTTGTTCTCGTGCTGGTCGGATGGGCTATTGGCACTATCGGCGCGTCATTTATGGCCGCACGGTTTGCAGGTCAGTTCAAATCGTTGCACGGACTCTTGATGGGCCTGATCTTTCTGGGCGGCGCGATCACGACCATGCGGCAAAGTTATCATCCATTGTGGTTCTGGATTGTCGGCATCGCAATTTTCTTTCCTGCGGCGATTATTGGATCAAGTTTGGCGGTGCCTCGCGAAGGCGCTAGCGCATCCAGTAAATAAAATTCGGCGCCGACAAATCTTTCGCACCTATTTCTTTTTGTACCACTTTGATTCTTTTTCCAATACTTCCGGTCGGTAATCTTTCAGTCCTAACGCCGTCAACGTGTCCAACTCTCCGAATAGTTTCTCGTCCACCGTCGAAAAGTTAAAGCAGGCTTTGCCCTGTAACCGTTTTTTCAATTCCGGTGACATCTCGACTTTGCGCATATACACCGACATCAAGTGATAGCTCACATAGTTTTTGCCCATCCTCACTCCGGCGAAGACGAGCGGCTTCCCACGGTACGTCGCGCCCGTAACCGCCATCCAAAACTCGCCCGGCTTTTCTATGGCTACCGAAAGTCTGTCTTTGTGTTTTAGCAGCATTTCACTCAGCCGCGAATACACCGCGTCGAATTGCTTCGTCTTTTCCTGTGGATTTATTTTCGCCGTTTTTGCCGCAGCCATTTCGCACTCTCCTTGCCTGAAACTGGCGTCACTCAGGATTCATTTACCGTTCCCGCGTTTTGCTTTCTTCTCCACATTTTCCACGGCCTGCTGCATTGCCTTCGCCAATCTTTTTCCGCGCGCTTCAGGACTTTTATAATAGAAAATCCCCATTAAATGTCCGCGCCGCTGCAATTGCGACATCATCTCCCATCCCGTGCGCGCACGCGGATCTCGCGCAAACGCGGCTTGCAATATCGGAGGCAATTCGCGCTCGCCTTCCATCGTGGCCAACAGAAGCTCGGCGGTTTGTTCCGCGCGACGGTGGCGCGCCTCGGTATTTTTCACGTCCGCGATTTGATCCGACAAAAACTTCCGTATCGAAAAACTCATCTTGCCGAACCACTCGCGCAACGCGCGATCTTCGGCCAGAAATTTCTTCAATTCCGGCGGAATATTTACTTCGCGCGGGGCTGCATCAGGCTCCAGCTGAAACTTTGCGGACATCCCTGCCACAACTCCCGCGCCGGTTTGCATCTTCTTATTTACAAGCAAAGTGTGTCCGCCCTTGCCGTCGGAAAATAACGTGGTGCGAAACTCGAATCCATTGATTTCGCCGCGCACTTTCACCCGTCCGCGCATTTTCCAGACTTTCGCCGCGTCGAAAGGAATGCGGATAATCGTCCAGCCAAGCCCGGAATTTTCGCGCTCAAGAATCGCCTTAAAGGATTTTGCGGATGATTTCGTCATTGGCTTCGAGCTGTAGAATTCTGCGCAGCATTATGCCTCAATATCTATTGCGAATACGCCGGCGGGAACGGGTTTCGCTCTTCAAACTGGCGCTGGTGCCAGTATGGATAAGGAATTGGCAGCGCGCTGGCTTCATCCAATTTCGCAACTTGTTCCGCCGTCAACTTCCAACCTTCCGCGCCGAGATTTTGTTTCAGTTGTTCTTCGTTGCGCGCGCCGATGATGACGCTCGAAACTGTCGGCTTACGCAGCAGCCAGTTCAGCGCAATTTGCGGCACACTTTTTCCAGTTTCTTTGCCGACGGCATCGATCGCGTCCACAACTTTGTAGAGGTACTCGTCGGAAACTTGCGGACCGAAGTTCGCAGTTTTGTGCAAACGGCTTTCCGCCGGCACGGGTTGTCCGCGCCGAATTTTTCCGGTCAGGCGTCCCCATCCCAGCGGACTCCAAATAATCGCGCCCACTTGCTGATCCACGCCGAGCGGCATCAGTTCTTGCTCGTAGTCACGTCCAATGAGCGAATAATAAACCTGATGTGCGACGTATCTTGCGCGCCCACGTTTTTCGGAAGTAGCCAGCGATTTCATCAGATGCCAGCCGGAAAAATTCGAGCACGCGATGTATCGCACTTTTCCGCTGCGCACCAAAGTGTCGAGCGTGTTGATCACTTCGTCGACCGGCGTCAGCGCATCAAATCCGTGCATATGATAAATATCAATGTGATCCGTGCCCAGGCGCTTCAAACTTCCTTCGCACGCTTGAATTAAGTGGTAGCGTGACGAGCCGATATCATTCGGTCCTTTGCCAAAGCGAAAACTGGCTTTTGTCGAAATTAAAAGCTCGTTCCGTTTTCCTTCAATCGCTTTGCCCAGAATTTCTTCCGAAAGTCCCTGAGAATAGACGTCCGCCGTGTCGAACAAGTTGATTCCGGCGTCCAGACAAATGCCAATCAGTTTTTTCGCCTCAGCCACATCCGTCGAACCCCACGCCTTAAAGAATTCCGTTCCGCCGCCAAATGTTCCCGCGCCGAAACTGAGCGCCGATACTTTCAATCCTGATGCTCCTAATATTCTGTATTCCATTTATGCTCCTGAAGAATTTCCGCATCTGCTCCTATGTGTGATGAGCGACGGGAGGGGAAGTAGCACCGACATTCTTGTCGGTGCTACCTCATCTCAGTGAACGTAAAACCCGCTTTTCGCCACCACAATATAATCACGCCCCTTTTTTCCGAATGATGGCGCCAGCCGAACTTCTAATTTATGTGGTTTGTCGCTGGGCACGCTGGTCCTCGGGTAATATCCCATCGTGTAGCGCGTTTTAATGCGCTGAATCAGCTCGCGAAATGCGGTGTCGAGTTGCATCACGTCCTTGACGTCGAAATTTTCACCGCCGGTCTCGTTCATCGTTCTTTTTATATCCACAAATACGGAAGCTCTGTGCGCGGCCAGAATCGACGAAGCCGCGTTGAATCCCGGTACCGTCAAATTGTAGAGCGCCGCATCCGCCTCCAAAGCCTCAGTGATTATTTCGGGCGTGCCTTCGTGGCCCCGGTTGGTGGCAACGTCATCGCTGATCAAGATAATCACGCGCCGCCCAGTCGGGTGCGCGTTGAAAAGATATTTGGCGGCAACAAAAATTCCGTCGTTGATGTTTGTGGCGCCGCCCGCGGGTGTCGTGCTGATATACCTGGCGATCCTGGTCTTGTCGTCAGTTAAGAAGACGCGCAATTGGGCAGTGGTCGAAAATGTGAAGAGGGACACCTGATCTTGCGGCTTCAACGCCGAAAGTGCGCTGGTCATCGTGTTGCGTAGCGGCCCCAGATACGGCTCCATCGAATCGCTCAAATCCAAAACGATGGCGACGTTCAACGGCAATTCGTCCTGGCTGAACACTTCCAATTTTTGCGCGACGCCATCTTCCAGAACCTCGAAGTCGTCTTTCTTCAGATCGCCGATTATTTGCCCGTCCTTCGATTTCACTGTGGCGTCAACCATTACAAGATTCACGTTGACGCGCAGCGGCGTTTGAGTCGACGGCATTGGCAATTCAGGAGGTGGCGGAGGAGGGATTGACTGTGCAAACGCCGATGCTGCGCCGGTCAAACAAACTATCGCGCAGATAAAAATGTGCTTGATGCGCATGGTGTCACCTCATGCGTGCGACGAACCACTGCATTCTACTGTTTTGGTTCCGAATGAGCCACCGTTGGCGGCACGAAGAAGCGGGTGAGCGGAATAATCACAGATCCGATCACTCCGTTTCCAGCGTCGCGCAAGACAAGCCGCAATTCCGTCGCATTATTTTCAATCGGAACGGTCTCTGAAAAACTAAGGCCTTTAAACAGCAACAGCTTGTAAGCGTCCGGCGAAGGTTTCAGATTGATGGTCTGCGAATTCGTGCTGAGCTGTTGGCCTTCGGAATTAAATTGTGCGGAATATTCGGTAATGTTGTCAGTCCACCGGCTGTCCTGCAGCCGAAAGCGAAGTTGATTTGGATCCAGAGTAATTTTTAATTTTAATTGACGCGTGCCGGAACCTGCGACAGCTTCCACTTGCACATCGAATGCGAGATCGGTAGACTCCGCGGGAATCTGCAGCGCGTCGGCTACTCGCTCGGCGTCGTTTTTCGGAGTGCCGGCAATATCGATGACGGCGAAATAACCTCTGCGCGCATGAACTTCAACGCCGGGACGATTCACCTTCACTTTGATTTCGCGAAATTCGCCATTCCAATTGTTATGGTCGGGATAATAATCGAGCACATACGATGCGGACGAATCGTCAATCACCTGCCGAATCGCGCCCGCAAAATCATTCGTGTTGGAGAATGCCCGTCCACCGGACATTTCAGAAAGATTTTTCACGGCGTTGAACACTCCCGGCGGGCTTGGGCAAATGAAGCCGTCCGTATTGCCGATCATCGAAGGAGTCGGGCCGTCGCCGCCACTTGGTCCGCGCCTTCCCGCGTGGGGCACGGGGCCTTCGCCAACTGACATCGGGGCGGCGAGGCCGTCCGCGTCAATCGCAAAGAGCGGCAGATCCCTGTCACCGAGCGTTTCCGCGGTGCTTCCCATTCTTGCGTCGGTCGTAACCTTCCGGAAAGGGAAGCCGGTCGATAACCAGATCAAATTTTTGCGCCCCGGAATTTTCGCGAGTCGATCCGCGATCAAGCTCATTGCAACCATCGTGCGGTTAGACATTTGCGTTTGGTCGTTCTGCGCGCAGCTAAGATAAGTCTGGGTTCCGGCGGTGGTCTTGCCACGATCAAGCCCGTGCTGAAGCGCGCTGGGATCATTCGTAAAATCCTGCAAGAGATCTAATTGATCGTTCAGTTGGTAAAGCGCCACGCGATCTTGCGGTTGCATTTGGCCTATAAACTTCTCGACCTGCTTGAACATGGTTCCCATAAGCGGCGGCGGACAGTGAAGAGGTTCGCAAACATAATCGGGCGGACCCGGGCGCCAGTAATAATCGTGATACCAGGTGTTATAAACATCCAACACAATTATTGTGAGCGGCGGCGCCGCGCCATTGCCTGCTGAAAGAACATTCGTAAAATGATTTGGATCTGCCGAAGCGCCTGTGCCGGTGAAGCCCCTTGTCCCCTCTGAAATTGAAGCGATGTGCTGACGTTGTCCCTGATCGAGCAGAACGAAATCATCCTTCGTCAACCCTTTTACGGGCTTTCCGCCCGTGTCTTGAACTGTCACGCTGACCTGAACAACTCTTGTCGTCACGTGAACAGCGGATTGCGGAGACGGCGTTGGCAGTGCGGGAGGAGGTGGGACTGATTGCGCGAACGCGAACTCCGCGCCGGCCATGCAGGTTATCGCCGCGATGATGAAAACGATGTCCTTCAAGCGCATGTTATGCCCTCGATTCTACCGAATCGTTACGTCGCGGCTTATCGCCGAAATGTGGCCGTTCACAGATTCCTGCACAACCTCTCGCACGCGATACGAACCTGCCGGCGCTTGTATCGAAAGTTTCGCGTCCAGCCCTTGCGCGGAAATCTGTTTCAGCGTTCCGTCTTTCAATCGCAGATCCATCACGCCTTGAACACCGGTCAGGAATTGATTCTTTGTGTCGAACAGCGCGGTAATGAAAATCAATCTTTCGGTGTGACGTTCGCTCAAAAGTTGGAAAGGCAGCTTACGAGTATCCACGTGCACCAGCACCTTCAGTGAAAGCTCGCCGCTCTTCAGCGTTTCCGGCGTCGCGC
>DATBYL010000160.1:0-13883 GCA_036513735.1 Candidatus Acidiferrales bacterium | reverse complement strand
CGCCCTTCACGTCCACCGTGATTTTGCGTGACAAGTCTCCGCGGGCCACGGCCGTCGTAACTTCCGCGATGTTCCGAACCTGCGCTGTTAAATTTCCGGCCATCGCGTTTACAGAGTCCGTCAAATCTTTCCACGTTCCCGCAACGCCCGGCACCACCGCCTGTCCGCCAAGTTTTCCGTCCGTTCCAACTTCGCGCGCCACGCGCGTTACTTCCGAAGCAAACGACCTCAGCTGATCCACCATCGTGTTGATGGCTTCCTTCAACTGCTGAATTTCTCCGCGCACGTCTACCGTAATTTTTCGTGAAAGGTCTCCGCTCGCGACGGCCGCCGCCACTTCTGCAATATTTCTCACTTGGCCCGTCAAGTTGCTCGCCATCGAGTTCACGGAATCCGTCAGGTCCTTCCACGTTCCCGCGACGCCCGGCACTTGCGCCTGTCCGCCCAACTTTCCGTCCGTGCCGACTTCGCGCGCCACGCGTGTAACTTCCGCCGTGAAAACTCCCAACTGCTGAATCATCGTATTTACGATCGTTGCAGAGCGGAGAAATTCACCTTCAAGGGGCCGTCCATCCACATCCAGTTGCACGGTTTGCGTCAAATTTCCTTTTGCCACCGCGGCAATCGCGCGCGTAACTTCTGTCGTTGGCCGCAGCAAGTCGTCAACAAGCGTGTTGACGGATACTTCCATTTCGCCCCACGCTTCCTTTTCCAAATGAAAGCGCATGCGCTCTCGCGTTCGGCCTTCTTTGCCAACGGCCTGTCCAACGCGCCGAAGCTCGCGGGAAATTTGGTGATTCGCGGTAACAATATCGTTGAATGTGTCCGCAATTTTTCCCGCGAGCCCCGTCCAGTCTCCCGGAAGCCGTACGGAAAAATCTCCGTCCCGCATTGTTTGAAGACCTGCTAGGATCACACTCAAATTCTCCGCGTTGACGTGCCCGTTTTCGGCATGCAGCGCATTCGCATGTATTGCCGCTCGGACTTCTTCGCCGTTTGGAGCGGCCTCAGAAGCTCGGTTAGAACTTTTCATGAGTTGTCTCCGCTATCATGTTTGGCGCGACGTCGCCCCACTCAGGCGACAGCCGTCCGCGACACAAACCAATTCGTAAATGGAATATCTGGAGTCTAAACAATCCCAAGGTCTTAGCACGAACCCCCCTACCAATCCCTACAGTGTTCGATGTAGTCCCAATTCGGGAAACACTGTATTGCCCTTCTGGAAACTTACTTTCGACTACTCCAAGAACATACAGTGACACCCACCCACGCGCTACGGCATCCAACCGATACCTCTGGAAATGAGCGGGCCGTAATCTCCACCCGCCATACGATAAGCGTCGCTGCAAGATCGCAACTCGACCGACGACTCATCAATTTCAAAGACCGCATTGATGAAGGAGACGATCATGAAGGAACTAGAACTGCTTCAACCGCAGGTTTCAACTCCGCAAAGCTACGACGTCGAAGTAATTGAACAAGTCGAACCGCACCCTGCATCTAAGAATGCCGATGCCGAAGCGCGACTGCACCCCATTCGTACCATTTGCCTTGCGGATTGCGCGATCCCGGAATAAGCCGGAACAAAAACGCTGAGCAATCTACCGGAAGGCTGCGCCCGTCCGGTTCACGCAATCCTTCCGGTCAATTCGCACACATAGATTTTCTCCGTGCCGGTTGACTAGTGCGCTCGTCCCTTGCAGATTGCGTGACCGCATCGGCAATCGATATCGGGCGTGTGTTCTACCGCGGCGCACGCGGCGCTACAATAGTTGCTGCCTGGGTCAGCCGGACAAGTGCAAATCGGATGCGCGCATTTCTTCGCTGTTTCCTCGGCCATTTTAGTTTCTCCTCGTTACAAGATTTTTGACTTTGTCCCGCGATGCATTCCCTGAAGCTCCTTCGACCTGGACCCTGTTCAATACGATGCACACCGCGCGGGCAATGTCTCTCATAATTCAAATCGAGCCATAATTCAAATGGAAGTTTGGCGAATCAGGCGAGCGCAGTTCTTCAATCTTGAAATTCTCGTCGCGCCGAATACATTAGATCATCTTGGGCCGTTCAATATTTTCCTCAGCCCATTTTCGACGGCCCAAGATGATCCAATGGCGCAGCTTAGGACTGCGGAGGAGTTACGCGTACGCCGATTGCAACGTGGCTTCCATTGTCATCGCGGTACGTCACATCCGCATTCGCTCCAACTGCGAGTTTGCCTTCGATCGTCGTATTCTTGTCGACCACGAAGGTCATTGATTTGGGAGGATCCTGCTGTGCGACGGTGGTCACCGACGCCGACTTCATCGGCGCAAGTGTGATCGTGAAGGAAGCTTTATCAACTGCCGAAATAGTGCCCGAAGCCGATTGCGTCTGCGGGGTGTCTTGGACTATTACGTTGGTGATGTGAGTCGCCGGCGGAACTGCCCAAGCCGCCGTTATCAGAATCACGCTGAACATTGCTGCCAGAAAGAAACGCGTTCCATTCTTCATTTCATTCCTCCTAAAAGTTCTAGGCCGGCGAAGATAGTGGGAGCACGAAAAGAGCCATTCCACACTTCTAAAAATATTCCAGCCGTAACTTCTTCGGAATCTTGAACTTAGTCAAAGGTGATTTTCAGATTGTGACACTGAAGGCAGGTAATAGTACTAGCAAACTCTTCACGCTAAGCCCAAAAAATTCATAGTCATACGTGGCACAACCATTCCTGGCTGTGTGCTTCTGATCTTCCTTTATTACTTCGCCGCACCCGCCGTAGCCGGCACCGGCTGCGTCACGCTCTCAAAAAACGACGCTCCCAGCGATGCCGTCAGCGAATAAGATTTTCCGTGATCCGTAAGATGCGTAATCAGCAGATCGTAGCGAAATCCATCCGGATGATTCTTGGTTCGGAGCAGCACGAGAATCCCCTGAACTTCCGCATCCGAGTGCACGATGGTCTCGGTTCCAGAAGTCACCGGCGAAATAATCACTCCGTGAAACTCCGCGCCGTCGTGGTCTACGCTCGAATCAAGCCGGTCTTCGATTCGCACTTGAAGAACGGTGCCGCTGGGCAGCACATCGGGAAGGTTTTCGCTGTTGGGATGCAATCTGGTCTGCGTGTGAAACGTTAGGACCGTCCCGGACGCTACCTTCACGGGCTCAATCACAAACTTTTGTGCGGTGGCCACACCCGTCAATAGAGAGGTAAAGCACAAAACTGCAAGCGAATAACGGCGCATCGGCTGGGACTCTTCTTTCTTCAAAATATCTGAGCGATGTAATTCATTCTAGAATCCCGGCTTTACCGCGTCAACGCAAAATTAATTCCCGCCCGTGAAAAAGCAAATGGACCGAAGGTACAGGTGGCCCGGGACACGCAGCTGGAAACAAATCCCATCAAGAAAATTACTTAGGCTCATTTATGGAGATGCGAGTGCAGGAAATAAAGGTTGCTCGGATTTTTTCTACAACGAACGCCGCGCAGCGCTCTTTCCGGCGCGATCTTGATCGGGCGAAAGTGGTATTCAACTCGGAGGAAATGCTCTACTCGACCCTACAGGTAATCCATCAGAACCGCGGAAATCAGTGTAGACACGACCCACAAACGACAATCGGCGTGATTTCTAAAAAACTATTCAATCAGACCGCACAATCGCGCGCGCTCGTTGCATCGAAACTTTCAGTGTCCTGTCGAAGACTTCTGGTCTCCAGCGAGCGCCCCCAGACCTCTTCGTAATAAATTTCTGCGTGGGGGCAAAATTGAAACCGGCAAAATGGAATCATTCCGTATTGACTTCGTCCGTGTTTAGTTTGGCGATTATTCTTCTCGTCTTCAGCGCCGCAGTTTGCGCTCAAGAGCCGCCGGCAACAAACCCCGGATCTGCCGGCGTGCAATCGCCGCAGTCCACAACCGGCGCAGATCCCACTCAAACACCTGCGCAATCCAATCTTCAAGATGATTCGCGGAAGAAAAAGTCACCCGTGGACGACACGGTTGGCGTGCTATCGCGCAAATCAATCTTCTTCCCGGAACTTGCCACAAATCGAAATCCGCTCACCTCCGGACAGAAATTTAAATTATTCGTTGATAGGACGATAGCGCCTTCCACTTTTGTAAGCGCCACTTTTTCCGCCGCCTATAAACAGGCGATCAATTCATATCCCGGATATGGTCAAGGTTGGGGCGCTTACGGAGACCGCTACGGCGCGGCTGTGGCCAATTCCGCTTCAACGAATTTGTTCGGCACATTCGTGTTCCCGTCGCTCTTTCACACCGATCCTCGACATTTCTTTACCAACTGCCCCGGATTTAAAAGAAAGCTGGAATACGCTCTCACTCGTCAGGTCGTCACGCGCACCGACGACGGCCGCAACACTTTCAACTGGTCCAGAATATTGAGCGTCCTGGTTGCGGAAGGAATCGCGAACAGTTATCTGCCTCCGGAGGAGCGTACCGCTTCCAAAACATTTGAACGCGCCGGGGGCCGCTTCGCATTTGGCGTTGGTAGCACCCTTCTGAAAGAGTATTGGCCGGTGATCATGAAAAAATTCGGACATCCGTACGATCGTTCCGATGGCTCGCCGGATTAATCTCGAACCAACTTACCTCTGCGGACTTGCTGATACGCTTCCAGGCGCGCACCAATTGTTTCGCGTGCTGCGGAAGCGTAGGATGCAGAAGACGGAATTGCGAACCGGAAATTTTGGGCGGATTCCGTTTGCCGGTTCATGTTCCTGTGATTCCCGCGCGAATGAAAAGGCTCTTCTCACCTTTCTCTCTGGCCTTGGCATTACTTTGTTTCAGTGGCATCGCCGCGACCGTCACCATCGTTCGCCTTTACAACACACAGGCCTTGGTGAACCACACCTATAGAGTTGAAGTTTCTTTGGGCGATTTGGAATCGGCTTTGGGAGAGGTCGGCCGAAATCGTGTGGCGTATATAAGTTCCGGCACCGTCGACGCGCTGGCAAACTTTAACGCCGCCACCAAACGCGTCGCGCCGGCTTTGGCTCGAGTTCGGCAACTCACCAGCGATAATCCCGCGCAACAAACGCTCTGCGATCGCCTGGATGCAAACGCAAACCAGAGAATGGCGCCTTCATTTGCGTCGGTCGAACTTAAGCGGCAAGGCCGTGACGATCCGGCCGGACAACTCGAGATCAATTCTGAAGTGACCAAAGCCGCGTTCGAAACCGCGGCTCTCTCTCAACAGATGAGGCAAAACGAGGACCGTTTCCTCGAGGGACGAGCTCATCTTTCGCGTTTTCTATTTGCGGCGACTCTTTGGATTCTTGTCGCCCTCTTTGCGTCATCGGCTTTGCTTTTCTGGATTCACTTTCGCTTATTGAATCGCGAGCTTGCCGTTCGCAGATCCGCGGAAAATCAATTGCGCCAATTAAGCGGACGATTGATGCGCGTTCAAGACGACGAACGCAAAAGAATCGCGCGCGAATTGCACGACAGCCTGGGCCAAAATATGGCCGCCGCGAAAATGACGGCGGGAATAATGCTGGACGGAAACCCTGAGGATCCACACTTAAAAGAATTGGCGGCGCTGCTTGACGATTCGCTTTCGCAGACGCGCACAATTTCCTATCTGCTTCATCCTCCGCTTTTGGATGAAGTAGGTTTGGTTTCCGCCGCCAAATGGCTGATCGAAGGCTACACTCGCCGCACCGGCGTTGACGTGTCTTTCCAAATTCAAACTCAGCTAGAACGTCTGCCACGAAACTCCGAGCTCGCACTTTTCCGGATTATCCAGGAGACTCTCACTAACATTCACCGTCATTCAAAAAGCGCGAAGGCGGAAGTCTCGATTCGCACTACGCCTCACAAAATCATTTTACTTGTTCGAGATTATGGAAAAGGAATTCCGCCTGAAACTCTAGCCAGTTTTGAATCAAACGGAATTCATTTGGGTGTTGGACTTTCTGGAATGCGCGAGCGAGTGAGAGAGCTTGGCGGCAAATTGAAAATTAAATCAGATGGTGCTGGCACAGAAATAAATGTGGAGATGCCGTTGGTTATTCCCCAAGATTTTCCCGCGGAAATCTAAATCCGATAACGTAGAAAAGAAAAAGCCCGCGTGACTGCGTGGCGGAGGAGGGGGGATTCGAACCCCCGAGACCCTTTCGGGCCTAACGGTTTTCAAGACCGCCGGTTTCAACCACTCACCCACCCCTCCGCTTCTGAGTTTAACTGGCAACGGGCGGAGGTTCCAAATGAAATGGTTCGCGAAAATAAAACGGGCTTCATCACTTCACCGTTGTTGAAACGATGAAACACTGAAGCCCGTCGACTCTGTATGATTTATATTTATGGATGAATTTCTTGTTGCGGCTGCGAACCCGGCACCACTGCTACAACTCCGATGGTTGTCCCGATTACATCGCCAGAAACCACCAACTCCACGCGGCGATTTGCCTGGCGTCCATCAGCGGTGTCATTGGTTGCAACTGGTTGTGTTTTTCCAAATCCCTTTGCCGTCATGGAAGTTCCGGGAATTTTTTGTTCCGCGAGATAATCCCGGACTGCGCCGGCGCGTCTTTCAGAAAGATCCTGATTGTAAGCATCGCCGCCAACGCTATCCGTATTTCCTTCAATCGCCAGATTCAGCGATGGATACGCCAAAATAATTCCGGAAATCTTGGCGAGCTTCTCGCGAGCTTCCGGACGCAACGTGTATTTGGCGGTGTCAAATAAAACGTCCGACATATTCACAACAAGTCCGCGTGCGGTGTCACGCGTCATTAAAATTGCATTCAGTTGGATCAGCAAACGCGCGCGAAGCTCTTCGCGTTCACGCAGTGCTTTCTGAAGTTGTTCGTCCGACGAATCTGCGGCAGCTTTGTTACGCGCTGATTCAGCTTCGGCGGCGAGTCGTTGTTGATCGGCGGTCATCGCAGCTGCTTGAGCATTTTGTTGGCCCGCTTGCGCGTCTGCTGCATTGCGTTCGGCTTCTCTGCGCTTGCGATCGGCTTCGAGTTTGTCCGCTTCTGCATTTGCTTGTCCCGCTTGCGCGTTTGCTTGACCTGCGTTTGCATTTGCTTCGGCATCTTCCGCGCGCCGACGCGCTTCGGCGTCAATCATGGATTGCGCTTTTGCGTCCGCTGCGCTTCCAGCAAGCGCCCGATTTTTTGCGTCGCCGCTTTCTGTTTCACGCGCTTTCATTGCAATCTCGCGAGAATCTTCGGCGGTCTGAACCACTTCGCGCGAAATTGCGATCAGGGGTTTCGTGTCAATATTTCTTCGCGAAGCCATCGAATCGGCTTCTGTTAGCTGGCGAATTGCGTTGGCGTAACTTGTTTTTGCGTAACGATCCGCGCCTTCCGATTCAGCAATGCGGACTGCGTTGCGCGCTTCGTAAAATTCCAGCGGCAATCGCGCGCTAATCAAAACGGGATCAAAATTATATCCGGTCGGAATATATCCGCCGCGTCCGGTCAATTCATATTTTGCGTCGACTCGTTCTGTTGTGCCGACTGTGTCGGGACGAATATCATTTTCCATTACGACCACATCGCTTGGACGGCGAACCGCGTAATAAGGTTCAGCGGTGACGATCATTGCGAAAGCTTGCAATTGCGTGGTGACATCAAGTTTGCTGCGATCATTTCCGCCAACGAGAACCTCGCCGAGATTGATTGCGCGGCCTTCCGGAGAAATCGCCCACAAAACATAGGTGAGATATTCATTGCCAAAAGATTTTGGCGATTGCAAATTCCCGAATTCTGCTTCAATTTTCATCGCGCCGCGAGTTGTATTTACTTTCGCTTCGCCGTGCGCGGAAGGCATGAGATCGGTGCCTTTGAAATCAATTTTGGTTGAGCCGCTGTGATGCCGATAATTTACGGCCGGAGTACTGCGGCTGACAATATTTCCTTGGGCGTGAACTGAAACGCCGAAAGCGAGCAAAGACACGACGAGCAGGGACAATTTTCCAATCTTCAAGATGGGTCTCCTTTTGTCTGACAACCGGAATAAATAATTAGGGATGGGCTTTTGTGACATTAAGTATCGTAGAACTAGGCGGGGAATACTGCCCTGTTGTGAACAGTTGAGGCGGCGGGTCGGGACAAGAGGGGTAAAAAAGTGCATTATAATGCATGTGCGGGGCGAAATTTGGCAAAAAGTGCATTATAATGCACTTTTTGGGGACGAAAAAAACGGGAAAAGCTCTCAACGCCGTCCCGAATCCCCGAAGTGTCGGGATTGGGAGCAGCGACCCAGAAAAAAGACGATTTGAGTAAAGAAGAGAGCGCCCCCCGCCGACCGAAGATGTCCCCGGATGAGGGCGCAGCAAGCAGCGCCCCGACAGCTAAGTCCTTTATTAGCATACACATCGACCCGGGATTATGCACTTGACACAAGGTTAGTTCCATGAGACTATTTCCTCATGGACGGAGCATTCAATTTCGCCAAGTGCTGTTTAGCGGCCTTTAACACCTTCGGGTGGAATACATGCCGCGCTAGTTCCTCACTTGTCATGTCCTTCGGTTGCTTCTTAATTTTCTTTGTCATGGTGGCCCTATGATTCCTCAGATGGATTTGTGCAAGCTGGTAGAACAATTCGGTACGGATGAAAATTGCCGCGCAGCGATTGAGAATATGCGCTGGCCGAATGGCGTGACCTGCCCCGCGTGCAAGTCGGATAAAATATCGCGCATCGTGGCGCGTAACCAGTTTGATTGCGATTCATGCCGCTACCAATTCTCCGCGACTGTAGGAACTATTTTCCATGATACACACCTGCCGCTGCATAAGTGGTTTCTCGCGACGTACTTGCTTTGCGAATCGAAGAAGGGTATGTCCGCTCTGCAAATGCAGCGCATGTTGAAAGTAGCCTACCGCACGTCTTGGTATCTCTGCCATCGCATCCGCAAGGCCATGCAAGAGGTTCAACCGCGAATGCTGGCTGGCAAGATCGAAGTGGACGAAACCTATGTAGGCGGCAAGCCGCGTCGGTGGCGTCCAATGCAAAAGAAGCAAATTGTTATCGGGATTCGCCAACGGAATGGAGACTTGCGGTTGATCCGAGCCAACAATACTAAAGCCAAGACCGTGCGCGAGATTGTTAACGCGAACGTGGGCGGACACGTCGAAGTCATCTTTACGGATGAGTCCATGATTTATCCCTATGCGCTTAACAAGTTTTCCGCGAAACAGCATAAGACGATTAACCATTCCAAAGAATACGCGCATGGCGACGTTCACACCAATACCGTAGAGTCTGCATTCTCTTTGCTCAAGCGCGGCATTGTGGGAACGTGGCATAAAGTCAGTGCGAAACATCTCCCTGCTTACCTCGACGAAATGTGCTTCCGTTTCAACAACCGCAAAAACCCTTATCTTTTCCGCGACACCATTATGCAAATGGTGAAGTCTGAAAACCTCGAATACAAACAACTGACTGCCGAAGTCAGAGAGCCAGCGGCGTAACTATTGCCGGTCGTCTAACTCTCCCCAGTGCTCCTTGCTGGGGTATTTGTACAATGGCCTAATTACTGTCTTAGACCGACTCTTATAGTCATTCTCTGCATTCTGATTCGGCATCGATGTTATACAAGCCGCTACTTCATTGTATGGGCCTCTACATTCTTCAAGTAGAACCGCGTGACCAAAAGAATCATGCCACTCTCCTTGTATTTGAACGCGGTCAGGCAACAACACAACCTGAAAAACGACATGACCTGATTTATCCTCGACTTCCAGCGCATTCTTGTTGTAGTTCTTGTCCCAAAACGATGGCTTAGGAGGAAGAATCCAATGATTATCAATCATCTGCGCCACAATCTGTCCAGTTCTATCTGACACGGTAGTGGAGACATATATCTTTTTATCTACGCAATGCAGTTCCAAAAACATATCCGGGCCAAAATCGATCATCCTTTCCGGGCCACCCTTGATGATAATAAGTTTCCCGGTTCTGCCTGTTTCAAAAGTTATGCGGTCACCGCAAGGTTGCCCCACTGTGTAAATATCACCTTCTAGCAGTTCGGATTGTTCTTCTCGGTACGAAGTACGTACCGGAGAAGATGCGATAGAAGAGAATATTAAAGTGAGATAGACGAAACTAAGCCAATAACCTACCTTAGTAATCCTCAATTCGATGTAAATTGAGAATAAGCCAATAAAAAACAGGCAGAACCAAGCAACAAACCATCCAATGCAGCGATATATTATCGGCATCGGATGAACCCAAGGTATGACAGCGAAAAGTATCGTGAGCAAAAATGCTGCGATTTGTTTTCTACGCAAGGGGCTAGGCATGACTCGGAATTATCTCCCGACGCAAACCTTGCGTCAAGTGTACAATCCCGCATCGACCACAGATCGCTGTAAGTCCTTTATTAGCACACACATCGGAAAATAGGGGGGTACGCGTTTTTTTGAAAATGGGTTATTGGGAGCAAAGGCGAGGAATAGTTAAGAACAAGAAAAAAAAGGACTTACGGGCGCGGTGCGGTCGCGGGAGAGCGATTACCGGTTGCGAGCGACATAATTGTGGAAAGCGATGTTGCGCAGATTTTTTCTTCACCTCTGCGGACTATGAAGACGTCGGCGCGGCAAACGGTGAGCGTGCGGCCTGCGCGGATTACTTGTCCGCGTGCGATTAGTAGTTCGCCGAGTGCGGGTGCGACGAAATTTAATTTGTATTCTACGGAGAGGACGCTGGTGTCTGGCGGCGTCAGTGAATATGCGGCGTAGCCTGTGGCGCTATCGGCGATGGCGCCGCTGACTCCGCCGTGAAAATATCCGTCTTGTTGGCTCAGGTCTGGGCGAAACGGAACTTGAATTTCGCAGCGGCCGGGTTCGATGACGGTCATCTCCGCGCCGAGATATTTCATGAAACCCTGCTGCGCAAAACTGGCGCGAGTTTTTTCGGCGAAGTTTGGGTCCTGCGGAATGAAGTTTTGTTCGGTCATGGATTCTTAGCGAATCACGGAACAAGATTTAGTTTGCGTAAAAGAGCGTCGAATCGCGGATCGCCGTGAAGAGGGTCGAAAATTGGCAAACGCACGAAACCCGGCAGCAGATCATCTTCGCTCGCCGCGGATTTTTCCAGCCAGGTGACCGCCTTTTCGCGATCGCCCAGTTGCGCCCACGCTTCCGCTTGCAGTACCCGCTCCGTAAATGCTTCGCCTTGGGTTTCGTTACCCAGCCGCGTAATTTCCAAAACCCCGCGCCAGTATTCCGTTTTATCCGGCCGCACCTTCATTTTGCCGAACTCCGGCCAAATACCACTGGCCGCAATTTGACGCGCCTCTTCAAATTTTCCTAGGATTTGGTATAGATCCACCAAACGCACGTGGGTGATGGAAAAATTTGGATCCAAGGCCAGCGCGCGATCCAACTGCGCTTGCGCTTCTGGATATCGCCTGGCCATCGACAGTGTGCCGCCGTAATTCGCGTTGATCGCCAGTGAATCTGGTTCCAGTTCCAGCGCCCGCTGCATTTCCCGGACGGCTTCGTCGAAGCGTGCTTGAGGAACCAAAAATTTATACGCGTAAACGTAATGGATGAACGCGTCCTTGGGATCGAGAGTCAATGCTTGTTCAAACTCGCGATTGGCCGACAGCCAGTCGTAGCGTGATGCGTAGACGGACGCCATCGCTGCATGAGCGGATCCCAGGTTTGGCTCCAGCTCGAGCGCGCGCTTCGCCGCCGATTCAGCCAGCGGCGTGGCTTCTTTGGATGAAAACACTCCATAACCGCTGGAGACCGCGTAAGCGCCGGCCAATCCAACGTAGGCGAGCGCGTATTTGGGATCGAGAGCAATGGCCTGCTTGAAACTATCAACGCTGCGAAGAATGTTTTCTTTTGAGCGCTGATTCCAGTAGAAGCGGCCCTTCAGGTATAGCTGATAGGCTTCGGAATTCGTCGTTGCGCCGAGCGACATCGTTTGTTTTTCTTCGTGAGTGATTTGCGTGCGGAGTTTGCCCGCCAGGTCGCCGGTAATTTCGGTTTGAAGCGCGGCCACGTCCGACAACTTTCGCGTGTAGCGCTGCCCCCACATTTGCGTGCCGTCGGAAACATTTACGAGATCGGTTTCGACGGCAATCTCATCACCGCGCTGCGTGATGCGACCGGTCATCACTCCCTGGACCTGCAGTTCTTTGCCGATTTTCTGCGGATCTTCGTCTTTGTTTTTGAATCGAAGTACGGTGGAACGCGCGAGAACACGAAGTTCGGGTAATTGCGCCAGGCGATTGATGACGTCCTCGGTCAGGCCGTCGCTTAGAAATTCGACGTCTGGATTTCCGGTGGCGTTCACAAAAGGCATCACGGCGACGGATTGAATGGATGCGCCGCTGTGTGGACGAAACCACCACCATGCTCCGGCCGCGAGAAGCAGAACGAGCGCCGCAGCAGCGGGAAAAATCCATTTCGGTTTTGCTTTTGCGGATGTGGCAGGCTGCTCCGCCGCGCTTACCGCGGCGGATTTACCGGAGGAAGTGTCGCGATGCAAACGTTTCAGGTCGCTGCGCAATTCCGAGGCGGACTGGTAACGCAGATCTCGATCTTTCTCGAGAGATTTTGTGATGATGCGATCGAGTTCCGGCGGAAGTTCCTGATTCAGGCGCAGCGGCGGAAGTGGAGTGCGATTGAGAAGACTTTCAAAAATTACGGCGGTGGTTTCTCCGCGGAACGGCTGAGCGCCCGTGCACATTTCGTAGAGCACTACGCCGAAACTGAAGAGATCGCTGCGTCCATCCAATTCTTTTCCGCGCGCTTGTTCGGGAGACATGTAAGCAACGGTGCCGAGAGCGGTGCCGGGGCTGGTGAGATGGTCGGCGTCGACGGCGAGTGTGGCGTGCGGATCGGGAGCGGCTGCTGCGTTGCTACTCCGGCTCGCGCCCGGATTTTCCAATTTTGCTAAACCGAAATCCAAAATTTTTGCGTGACCGCGCTTGGTGACAAATAAATTTGCGGGCTTGATGTCACGATGCACGATGCCCTGGGAATGTGCGGCGTCGAGCGCGTCGGCAATTTCGATGGAAAGCGTCAGCGAAGTTTCCAAATCGAAAGATTTGCCTTCGATGGCGTGCTTGAGTGTTTGGCCGTCCAGAAATTCCATGGCGATAAAAGATTGGCCCTGATCTTCGCCGATTTCATAAATGGTGCAGATGTTGGGATGATTCAGCGCGGAGGCTGCGCGCGCTTCGCGGCGAAATCGCTCGAGCGCGGATGCGTCATTGGCAAGTTCGGGCGGAAGAAATTTCAGCGCGACGCGGCGGCCGAGTGTGACGTCTTCGGCTTCGTATACAACGCCCATGCCACCGCCGCCGAGTTTGCCGGCGATGCGGTAGTGGGAAACAGTTTGACCAATCGGGGAGGAAGGTTCCGGCATTCGATGTACATCGTATGAGCTTTCTGTGCGCGCCGTCAATCATTGCTGTGAAGCAAGTAGTGAATTAAATTGCCGCATTCTTATTACATGACTATAATCCGCAGACCCATGCCCCTGATGAACGGCACAAAACTTGGGCCGTATGAAATTATTTCACCGCTTGGCGCGGGCGGAATGGGCGAAGTGTATCGGGCGCGGGATTCCAAGCTTGGCCGCGAAGTAGCGCTGAAAGTTATCTCCGAACAATTTGCGAATGATGCCGAGCGCATGGCGCGATTCGAGCGCGAAGCGAAAGTGCTGGCGTCGCTGAATCATCCAAACATTGCACACATTTATGGACTGGAAGATTCCGGAGGTGTGCGCGCGCTGGTGATGGAGTTGGTGGAAGGGCAAACGCTGGCGGAACGCATTGCGCGAGGGCCGATTCCACTGGAGGAGACACTTTCCATCGCGAAGCAAATTGCCGAAGCGCTGGAGTTCGCGCACGAGCGCGGGATTGTGCACCGTGATTTGAAGCCGGCGAATGTAAAAATCACGCCGGACGGCACGGT
>DATBYL010000159.1:0-3959 GCA_036513735.1 Candidatus Acidiferrales bacterium | reverse complement strand
CCGGACTGCAATACGCGGTGCACTTGAGCAGCTACGGCGCGCAAGTTCCGAAAGGTACCGGGCCCGTCGAGGGGCTGCACTCCGCGGAGGAAAAATTGAACGCGATCAGCGGCTTGAACGTTCTGAATCTCCGCGCCGCATATTTCATGGAAAACAATTTGGCGGCGATCGAGACAATTCATGAGATGGGAATTTTCGCACATGCCCTGCTACCCGACTTGAAGCTGCCGATGATCGCGACACGCGACGTCGGCGATTACGCCGCGCAGCGCCTTCTGAACTTGGATTTTTCCGGCAAACAAACACGCGAGCTGCTTGGCGAACGCGACCTCTCAATGACGGAAGTTACCGCGGTGATTGCGCGCGGCATTGGCAAACCGGATTTGCGTTACGTGCAGATTCCGTACGACCAGATGCGGCAGGCGTTGACGCAAAATGGTTTTTCGCCGAAGAAAGCCGCGGTATACATCGACATGTTCAAGGCCGTCAACGACGGAGTCCTCGTCCCGCTGGAACTTCGCTCGCCGGAAAACTCCACACCAACTTCGTTTGAAAAATTTGTGCAGGATACCTTTGTGCCTATGTATCGCGGAAAGGTGTCCGCCGCATAGCCTGGACTGATCATGACTCAATCAACTCAAGAACGAAACAAGACCGCAGTTTTGCAAGCGTTCGATCTCCTCTTCAACAAACGCGACTATGCCGCCGCCGAAAAGTTTTGGTCACCGCACTACATCCAACACAGCGCTCATATCGCGCCCGGCCGTGAAGGCTTGTTCGATCTCGTCAAGAGCCTTCCGCCAACGCTCAGATATGAGCATGGAACAATTGTGGCCGACGGAGATTTTGTAATCGTGCATGGACGATTTTCAAATTTCGGACTGCCGGCAAACTGGATTGCAGCGGACGTTGTACGAATGAAAGACGGAATTCTGATCGAGCACTGGGATGTGATCCAGGACGAAGCCACTCGCGAATCGTCGAAGAGTGGCCTGCCCATGTTCGGAAACACATTTCCGAATCGCACGTAGGGACCAGCATCTCGTTTGCGAAGTCCAAGAAAAACACAAAGGAAAGTCTCATGACCAACGAGGAAATGTATTTGGCATCCGCGCTAAACGGATGGAAGAGTCTCATCGATAGAGCCGACAAAATATTTTCCGGCCTCAGCGACGAAGAAGTCCTGAAAGAAATCGCGCCGGGAAAGAACCGCTTGATCTACGTATGGGGACATCTGACTGCCGTTCACGACGCGATGCTCCCGCTATTAGGCATCGGGCACCGGCTGCACCCGGAGTTTGATGTCGCATTCATTTCCAATCCCGATAAGACGCAGGCCGAAATTCCATCGGTCGAGATAGTTCGGGCGGCATGGAAAGAAGTTAACGGCAAATTGTTCGAGGGATTTGCAACTCTCTCGGCGGCGGACTGGCTGAAGAAGCACGCCGCCGTGTCCGACGAAGACTTTGCGAAAGAACCATTGCGAAGTCGTCTCGGTATCCTTCTGAGTCGTACCAACCATTTGGCCTATCACCTGGGGCAGACGGCGCTGAGATCCAAATAGCGGACCTCTTTGCGTGCGAAATATATCTGACGTTGACACCCGCCTGCCCGATTGTTATAAGCGTGAACGCACTCGCGGTGAAAATCGGCTATTCTTGATTGCTTTTTCGCCTGACTAATCATGGTCCTAGATATTTCTCCTTCATCGATCTCACTTGTACACGCTTGTGCATTGAGGCCCCCGTGCAGTCTGTGAGGTTTGCCTTCGTTCTGCTGTTGCTGCTCGCTCAGCCGTCTGCGGGTTTCGCTCAGGATCAGAAACCAGCTATTCCACCAGCGAAAAGCGCGAGTTGCTCGTTGTTTGCCACTGCTATTACCGGCGATTCCAGCCTCGTTGGCGACGGTGCCGGCATTCAGGCTCGCTTGTTGGCGATTTACAATGCGCAAGCTCGTCTCGTACGCAGCATGAAAGCTGTGGCGATTATTCACGCGACGCGCGGTCCGAAGTTTGGTGACAAGGCCGGAACTTCGCATCCAATTACCGGGTTTTTTAATTTTGAGCAGCCGGCGTTGATGCGCGTCACGGGAGTTGTTCCTCCCATGGGCAGGAAAGTTTTCGATCTGTCCAGCGACGGCCGCGATTTTCACTTGCTAGCTCCCGATCACGACATCATGAAGCATTACGTCGGGCTGGTGGACGCCTCGCCGGACATGTCCGAAATTAAGGTCCCGGAGATTAGCGACATCGCGCGGCCGCGCGAAATTCTTGACGCGTTGCGCTGGCAGGAAGGCACGCTCCGAAAATCAAAGGAAGCGTTCCCGGAAGGGAATGTAGTAGTTGATTTCGACTTGCCTGCGCGTGGCGGAAAATCGATCACCGGAAAATTACTTTTCGACGCGCAAACCGGCGCCATCGCTTCGCTTCAAATTTACGGCGCGGATGGTGAATTAATGTCTGAACTTTTCTATGCGGATTGGCAACCGTTGAACGATCCAGCCGGCGGCTCGCCTCAAGGATGCTTCCCCCACCGCGTGCGTCTCATGCAGCCGATGGAAGATGTTCAACTGGATTTTCGTTTTTTAGAGTTGACGCTCAATCCGCGGATTCCGCGGGCAAATTTTCGGCTCAGTCCTGCGCCGGGCACGCCTGTTGTACGGTTGAGCCCGGCCGGTGCGATCAGAAATCATTAGCGCAAGGTTATCATTTTGTACGTATACTAACGTCCGTCTTTACGGAGCCCAGACCGTGAGAAGAGTCATCATTTGTTTTTCGCTGTTGACGTTGGCGATTGCCGGAATCCTCATTGCTTTCCATCATTCAAATAATAAATCTGCAAGCGTAATTGCAGCCGGCACTCCGGTTGAGCAGCTGCGCGTTTTCGAGCCTGCGCGCGTCTCGGCAGCGATTGCGCCGAAAGTTTCTCCTCGTCTGCCGATCGAAGGAAAACGTCCGGCCGCTGCGCCCGCGAAGCAAGCGGCGTTGCGTGCGTTCGCGCAACTTCCATTGGATTTTGAAGCCAATCGCGGACAAGCGCCCGCCGGTTTTGATTTTGTCTCTCATGGCCCCGGCTACGTTCTGGGACTTTCGCCGGGTGTTGCACGCCTCTCGGTGCAACGCGTGACGAAGCACGCCAGCTCGAAGCTCACGCCGGAAGCCTTTGGCGCTGATATGCCGGAGCGTATTGAGTCCAGCCCGCTTGAACTTCGGCTCGTCGGGGCGAACGCGAACGCTATAGCATCCGGTATTGGCGAGCAGCCGGGACGCAGCAATTATTTTATTGGGAACGATCCATCGAAATGGCAGAGGCAGGTTCCACATTTCAATCGCGTAAAAATGGCTGGCGTATATCCCGGCGTGGATTTGGATTTTTACGGAAACCCGCAACAACTTGAATATGATTTTCTAGTTTCGCCACAAGCTGATCCGAAGAATATTCGTTTGCAAATCCAGGGCGCCAGCCGGATCCGTCTTGATAACGCGGGCAACGCCGTATTGCGCACTGCCGCGGGCGAAGTGCAATTGAAGCGCCCGGCCAGCTATCAGGAAATTGCGGGCGTGCGTCGTCCAGTGGAAAGCAAATTCAAACTTGTTTCGGGCCGTCAATTGCAATTTGAACTCGGCTCCTATGATCGCAGCCGGCCGCTCGTAATTGATCCGGTGCTTATTGCGGCGTTATCCCTCGGAGGGACGACAGGGAATCAACAAACCGAAGTCGGAGATGTGGAGTTGGATGCCGCTGGAAATGTCTATGTGACAGGAATTACCTGCGCCACGGATTATCCTTCCACCGTTGGGCCATTTCAAAACAGCAACATCAATCTTTTCGCGAAAACTTGCGAAACCAGTTTCGTTACAAAGTTTGATCCGACGCTTGCGACGATGCTTTACTCGGATTTCATCGGTGGTTCGGAGGTAACACTTTCGTGGTACTTGGCGGTGGACGGGTCGGGCAATG
>DATBYL010000158.1:0-4223 GCA_036513735.1 Candidatus Acidiferrales bacterium | reverse complement strand
CGACCGGCGAATCCGCCGCTTCGCCGGAACCGAACGTCGTGTACTTCATCATTCCCAACAAAACAATCGACACGCCGACATAAAGAATCGTACATACGATCAGCGATCCGATAATTCCGATGGGCAAATCGCGCTGCGGATTTTTCGCTTCCTCAGCCGCTGTGGAAACCGAATCGAATCCGATGTAAGTGAAAAATACGATTGCGCCACCGGTGACAATTCCGCTAAACCCCGAAGGCGCAAACGGAACCCAGTTCGATTTGTGAACCAGCATTCCGCCGACGACGAGGAAAACTAGAATTGCGGCGACTTTAATCGCCACCATAATATTGTTGGTCTCGGCGGCTTCGCGAATTCCGCGCACCAGAATTACCGTCAAAATAAAAATGATTAGAAATGCGGGAAAATTAAAATAGGAGCCGGTCCAATGGCCGGATTCCCACACGGGAGTGGACCATCTGTCCGGAAGATTTAATCCAAATGACGCTAACTGCGATTTCGCGTACGCGCCAAAACTAATCGCCACCGCAACGTTGCTGACCACATATTCCAAGATTAAATCCCAGCCGATGATCCACGCAAATATTTCGCCGAGCGTCGCGTAAGAATATGTATATGCGCTGCCAGCGATTGGAATCATGGAGGCGAGTTCCGCGTAACACAATCCCGCGAAGCTGCACGCAACTGCGACCAGCAAAAATGAAACTGCAATGGAAGGCCCAGCCGCTGGACGCCCATGCATCAAAACGCCGGCCATGCCTCCATGACGAATCAAATTTACGATCACGTCGAGTACTTGCGCGTGCCAGATGGAAGGCACCGTGAAATTTTCGCCGGCCGCGGCGGTGCCCGTCAGCACAAAAATTCCGCTGCCGATAATCGCGCCAATTCCAAGCGCCATCAACGACCACGGCCCAAGCGTCTGCTTCAGCTTATGTTCCGGCTTGTGCGCGTCGGAAATTAATTTGTCTATGCTTTTAACGCGGAACAGTTGAGACGTCACTCGCACCGCCCGAGAACGCGAGGAAACTTTACCCTGCCAGACGCCAGCACGCAACTTTCTTGCGCGAGGGAAGTGCGCAATTGGAGTCGTGCTTAGCGAGTGTTACGCGCGCACCAAATTTGCGTAACGCTCGATCAATTTCTTGGTGCCGTGATCGGAAAAACTTACCGTTAATTTGCGTTCTTCGTCTTCGCCTTCGACGCCGATGATTGTTCCGTTGCCGTATGTTGCGTGACGGACGCGCACTCCGATCAGCGGATGTCCCGCTCCAGGCTGTTTTGCGCGCGAGGTCGAACCACTCGACGAACGCGGCGATCGAGCGGCGGGCGCACTTCGTTCTGTTGCGGGCGGATAACGTTTTACGCGGCGCTCAAATTCTCCTGATGAATACGAATATTCCGGATCGGGTTCGTATCGGCGCGTTTCGCCGGCATCTGCGAGAGATCCTCGTTCAGTTTCGATCATATCGCCGGGAATTTCGGCGAGAAATCTTGATGGTTGCGAACCTTCGACGCGTTCATTCCCGTAAATTCTTCGATAGACCGCGCGAGTCAGCGTGAGAGTTTCTTTTGCGCGTGTCATTCCGACGTAACAGAGTCGGCGCTCTTCTTCCGTTTCGTCTTCGGTATTCATCGAACGCGAATGCGGAAAAACGCCTTCTTCCATGCCAGTCAAAAAAACGTGATCGAACTCGAGCCCTTTTGCGGCGTGCAGAGTCATCATCGTCACTGTGGCTTTTTCGTCGAAGGTGTCTGAATCTGCGACGAGCGCGGTGCGATCCAGCAGGTCAATTAATGTTTGACCATCTTCCGCGCCGTCTGCTACGGCGTTTACCAATTCGCGCAAATTGTCGGCGCGTGAAGCGTCTTCCGCGGTTCCGCGCTGCTCGAGCATTTCGAGGTAGGCGGTTTTTTCCAGGATTTGCGCCACAAATTCCGCAGGGCCTAAAGTCTGCGCGTCTTTTCGTAGCTGTTCTATGAGTTCGACGAATCCTCGCAACGGAGCAAGACCTGCTGGATTTCTTTCGACGGCTGCGCTGATTGCGGACCACAAAGAAATTTTCCGCTCGTTCGCTAAATCGCGCAGAGGTTCGATAGTTCGCGCGCCAATTCCACGCGCAGGAGTATTTAGAACGCGCATGAGAGCGACGTCGTCGTCGGGATTTAGCGCGAGGCGCGCGTATGCGAGGGCATCTTTAATTTCGGCGCGCTGATAAAAACTAAATCCGCCGACCATTTTGTAGTGGATTCCAAATTGACGCATCGCATCTTCCATTGCACGCGATTGAAAATTCGCGCGATACAAAATCGCTGTGCGCTGCGAAGGATCTACTCGCTGAATTCGATTCACTTCGCCGCCGATATATTCCGCTTCGCCTTTTGCGTCACGCGCTTCCAGATACTTCGGCAAATTTCCTTCGCCGCGCGTTGCCGTCAATTGCTTGCCGAGGCGTTTGGTGTTGTGGCCAACGACGGCCGCGGCGGCATTCAAAATTCTTTGACGTGAACGATAATTTTCCTCCAGGCGAATTACTTTTCCGCCGGGAAATTCGTCCAAGAATTTCAGCATGATGTTGATGTCCGCGCCGCGCCAACTGTAAATAGATTGGTCTTCATCGCCGACGGCGCAAATATTTCGCTCCGGGTTTAGCAGCAAACGCACCAATTCATATTGAGGACGATTGGTATCCTGAAATTCGTCGACGTGTACATATTTAAAACGGGCTTGCCAGTTGGCGCGTGCGTCTGGAAAATCGCGAAGCACCTGAGCGGCGCGCAAAAGCAGATCGTCGAAATCTACTGCTCCTGCTTGCTTTAGGACTTCTTCGTAGGCGGCAAAAACTTTGGCGGTTTTGCGCCAAGTGTCGTCGCCTTTTTTCTCTGCGTCAGCGGACATTGCGTCCGGCGTAATGGCGTGATTTTTTGCGAAACTGATTCGATTTTGGAATGGACGAAGTTCCGCGCCCTTCTCCGTCATTTTCAAACGCTGGATTGCAATTTTAATTGCTGCGGATTGATCGTCTTCGTCGTAGATAGCGAAACTGTGCGAGAGACCGAGACGCGAAGCTTCTCGACGGAGGAGGCGCGCGCAAAAAGAATGGAAAGTGGAAATCCACGGATCCGCGGCGGCCATTCCGGCGCGGATCAACAAATTGCGGATGCGTTCCTTCATTTGATCGGCGGCTTTATTTGTGAAGGTGACGCCGAGAATTTGTTCCGCGGCAACGCCTTGCTGAATTAAATGCGCGACGCGATAGGTGATGACGCGAGTTTTTCCGGTGCCCGCGCCGGCAAGAACTAAAACGGGGCCATCGGTTGCGAGCACAGCTTCGCGCTGTCGTAAGTTTAGATCGTCCAGAAGATTCATTCGGTAGGTGACCTGAAATTCAAAAATGATTGTAGCCGAGCGCGGCGATTCGAGCAAAACGGTGGTGACGTGATGATTTAAAACAGTTGAGGGACTGGCGGCGTCTAGTAGGAGTAAAAAGTTACCAACATGCATTATAATGCATGTTTGGGGTGGATTTTTGGCAAAAGTACATTATAGTGCAGTTTTTGGGCTCCGGAAAACGCGGAAATTGCGGATTTCTGTGGCGAGTGGATGGTGCACCGGATAGAAATAAAGGAAATGAGTGTTCAACGCAGAGACGCAGGGGGCACAGAGAAGGATTGGAAAGTCGCGATTTCTCGGCTAAGTCCTTTATTTGCATGACGATCACCCACAGATCGCTGTAAGTCCTTTATTTGCAATACATAGCAAAATGGGTGGGGGTGGGGGCACGAGTTTTTTCAGAAACGGCTTATGGACGGCGTGGTTGGATGAGTGCTAAGGGGGGGGAAACAAAGGACATGGTTGTTCGGGAGGGCGGGAATATGCGGGCGAGTGGCAGAACTTTCGTTGTTGCAAGTTTGTGCTCGAAGGTTGCGCTGAAGTTCTTATTCGCGATTGTGCTTGGCGCGATTTTCCTTGGCGCGGCGGCTCCGCTTCGCGCGCAGTCGCAACCGGCGGCTGCGTCGCCAGTTTTTGAGTATGAGGTTGCGTCAATTAAGTTGAACACTTCTGGCGGCGCGAGCATCGGTGGGCGCAACTCGCCGGACAGCTACTCGATCACGAACGTGCCGGTGCAGACGCTGATGGAATCGGCGTTTGGAATTCAAAGCCATCAAATGATTGCGGCGCCGGGATGGTTCATCTCGGAACGATACGACATTGAGGCGAA
>DATBYL010000157.1:0-6673 GCA_036513735.1 Candidatus Acidiferrales bacterium | reverse complement strand
GCATCCGTGCGCGAACTTCTCGGCGTCGTTCCGGAAGAAGCTCTCGGTGAACTTGTCAGCGCGATCGAACATCACTCCGCGGACAAAGTTCTCGAACTCGTCCATCGCTTTCAAAAAGAAGGCCGCAACCTGCAACATTTTTGCCGCGAAACGATTCGCCATTTCCGGAATTTGCTGGTTGCAAAAGTTTGCGGCGCCGATTCCGAATTAATCGCCGCAACTCCGGAGCAACGTCCGGAACTCGCGCGCGCCGCCGCGTTGTTCAGTGAAGAAGATTTGACGCGCTACTTTCAAATTCTGCTCGATACCGATGACGACCTTCGCCGCAAACCCGATCCGCGCATTCATTTGGAAATGGGTCTGCTGCGCATGGTGAATGCCTCTCGCCTCGCCCCACTCGAAAAGGTTTTGTCCGAATTAAACGGCGAAGGTTCGCCGCGCGCATCCGGATCGTACTCCCCGGCAGCAACTCCATCGCGTGGCGCGGTTCCGTCCGCATCGTCCACCGGAGTTTCCGGCGCGGCTATTCCGGCAGCTCAATCCGTCGCTGCAGGTCTGCTTCCCCCAAGCGCAAGCTCATGGACGCCCGCGCAGAAAGTCCACGGCACAACAAGCGATCCGACAATTCTCGTCGCGCAAGCCGCTGCCGCCGCCGGCGCAATTGTTGATTCGACGGTCGTTGAAAAAGAAGCGCCCGAAAAAGAAGCGCCACTCGCTCGCGCCGCAGCAGCTTCGTCGTCAGCAGACGCGCCCGCTTCATTCGGCAATCGCAGCATCGCCGCCGCCGAAAATATTATTCGCGCAGCTGTGCAAGCCAGCGGCATTGATCCAACAATGGTTGACGCCATCAAGCTCGCGATTCTGCAGAAGCAAAGATTCCTCGCGGAACTTGTAGACCACGCGCACAAATGGGAACTCGAAGGCAGCGAGCTGCGACTGTATTTCTCCAACGCCAGCAAAACTCTCGCGCAAATGCTCGAGGCGCGCGAGCCTCTTGAAAAATTGCGCACGATTGTAAGTGACGTCACCCGCTCAGCGCTCCGCGTCTGTGTTAGAATGGATTCAACGGCGGAGACTTCAACTGTTCGCGCATCAGGGGCCGCTTCCATTTCGCGCGAACAAATTGAAAATGATCCGATCGTTCGGGGAATGCTGGAGCGGTTTGGCGGCCAGATCACCGAAGTCAAGCGCCGGGGCGAGGGCTAAGCCATGGAAGTCAAAGCGCTGCAACAAATGCTGACGCAGTTCAAGCAGATGCAGGAAAGTCTGCAGCAACAGGTGAACTCCGTAAACGTGGAAGCGTCCGCGGGCGGAGGAATGGTCGTAATTCAAATGAACGGCCAGAAAATCGTCACCTCCGTGCGCATCGAGCCGGAAGTTTTTGCCGGCAAGGATCAGGAAATGCTGCAGGATTTAATTCTCGCGGCGTTCAATGACGCGAGCCGCCGTGTCGACGACGAGTTGGCGCGCCAGGTAAAGAACCTCAGCGGAAATATTCCCGGTCTCGCGGGCATGAAAATCCCCGGACTGTTTTGAAATACTTCTTAATGACGCAAGCAAATTTCTTCTCGCCAGTGGACTCCCATGCCTGATTTCGCCGCGCCGATTTCGCGTTTAATTGACGAGCTGAAGCATCTGCCCGGCATCGGACAGAAAACCGCGCAGCGCCTAGCGTTCCATCTATTGCGCGCAAAACCCGAAGAAGCAATCGCGCTCGCTGACGCAATCCGCGACGCGAAACAAAATATTAAGTTCTGCTCCGTCTGCAACAACATCACCGACGCCGACCCGTGTTTCTATTGCACGTCCGCCACGCGCAATCACAAAACAATTTGCGTGGTCGAGGAACCCATCAACATTATGGCCATCGAGAAAACGCGCCAGTTTGGCGGCCTCTATCACGTGTTGGGTGGATCGCTCGCGCCGCTACAAGGCGTCGGCCCCGATCAACTGAAAATAAAAAGTTTAATCGAACGCATGAAAGGCGCCGGCACGGAAGAAATTATCATCGCCACAAATCCCACCGCCGAAGGCGAAGCCACTGCTGTTTATTTATCAAAACTGCTTAAGCCTCTCGGCGTCCGCGTCACGCGCATCGGCGTCGGAATTCCCGTCGGCTCCGATCTCGAATACGCCGACGAAGTGACCATGATGAAAGCCATGGAAGGCCGCAGAGATTTGTAGTTCGCCACTTCAACTTACCTCGGAGCGAAATTGAAACTCCGCTTCTCGACTGCCATTCAATCCGACGCACTGGAACTCGCCGCTCTGCACACGGCCGCAAGCGAAAATCTCACGCAACGATTCGGACAAGGCCTGTGGTCATCAATCGCCACTGAAAAAGGCGTGCTGTTTGCAATTCGCAACAAGCACGTGCTCGTCGCGCGAAAAGGCAAAGCCATCGTGGGCACACTGATCCTGCAAACAAAAAAACCATGGGCGATTGATGTTTCCTATTTCACGCCAGTGAAAAAATCGCTCTACCTAACAGGCATGGCCGTAATTCCCGAAATGCAAAAGCGAGGCATCGGCCGCGCGCTACTCGAAGAAGCAACAAAGATCGCCCGTAAATGGCCAGCCGACGCAATTCGCCTCGACGCGTGGGACGCTATCGCTGGCGCCGGCCCGTTCTACGCCAGGTGCGGCTACCGCGAAGTAGCGCACGCGGCCTACAAAGGTAATCCTCTGATTTATTTTGAATTCGTGTTGTAACTCGATCGATCGCAACTAGATACGATAGCTCGTAGGTGGGAGCAAAGTAGATGACACTTCACCGATGGACTCTGATCGCTTTCGTGGCTTTGTCGATATCACTGCCTCAACATGACTCGAAATCGAAGGCTCTGCCAAGCGGAGTGCTCGCAGCGCTCGCGCGTGATGAGAAGGACTACTGCGACCAGTTCTCCGGCAGCTTCAGAAATGGTTGTCAGAGGACCTTTCGTGAAAGTCTGTCGTGGCGCGAAGTCGTGATTACGCCATCTGGCCGGAAAGCGGTATTGGTGGAAAATGGGAAAGTCTGTGGATCCGGCGGATGCACCGTCTATCTATTCGTCGAACAGCCAGACGCAAAATTTCTTCAAGTCTTGGGCACGCAGGGGGAAGTCGGTGAACCGGACAACGTTTCGATTCTTGCCAGCGTGGTCAAGGGCTATTTCAACATTCAGAAAACCTGGCGTGACGGCAAGACGCAAACGCTCTACGTTTGGAACGGAAAGCGTTACGCCGCGCTGTAGGGGTCTGAGTTGGCCCTAAATCAGGCTGCAAGCGAAAATGCCACCGGCGTCAGGTTTGTCGAGACCATGTTTAGCCGGCTCAAACTTCTTCTCGACAACAACCAACTTGTGATTCTCCAACGCAAACTTTATGTGAACTTCCCCACCCGAAGGACAACACCCCCCATCACCTTCCTTCCAAACAGCCGAATCATACGTCAATGTCCCGATCTCGAACGCGCCACCCTTTTGCACGTCCATTCCGTCTGGCAAAAGGCTTCCCACCGTCTCATCCACTAAATTCATGTCCAAAAGAATTGGCCCTTCCTTGTCAAACGTCCAGTACGCTTCGTTGTAATCATTGCCCGTGCCCGAAATGCGATCGTTGGTGACAAGGATTTGCTCCGTATCGGCACGGCCGATATACGCCGCCTCGATCGTCAGCATCTCGCTCTCGCCTTGTTCGTGGTAAATCTCACAAAACTCCCCGGGTTTTCGCTCCACTAGAATCATTTTCAGCAGGCGAAAGAACTGCTCTTCAGGGCCGCAATTTTCGTGGCAGCCAATCGTGTGGATTACGTCGTACACCACGAATCCCTCAATTTCGCCGACACGCTCTGACTGCACTTTGTCAGGATTCTCCGCAGGCGGGTCCGCCAGCAAGCCGCCATAGTCGAAAGCTTTCAAGTTTTTCGTATCCTGAAAGTATTTGAGCGCGTGGCAGTTGATTCTCTTATTGGTTGGGTGCGGGCCGTCCTCTTGAACGTGGACGGTCCATCGGGAATCCGCAGCGCTTCGTGCCTGCGCGCTCGCAATTAGACTCGCCAAGAAAAAAATTGCCAGAACGCACAGTCGAAGGCGCTTCGCCATGGTGACGTATATTTTAAGCGTTGGAGTTCTGAGCAGCAATGAGTTATTAGGGACCGTGCGACCAAAGCACTGCTGCTGAGAAGTTCCGCATGTGCTGTACAAAACTGCCGCGCTCATTTATTTTCATTTGGCCTCCGCAATGGAGATGATTAGTCGACGCTACGCTCTGAAAACTCTTGCCATCGCCGGAACCGGCGCGATCGCGCTGGGACTTTACACTTGGCGCGTCGAACCGCATTGGCTTGAGATAACTCATCCAGACTTATCAATCAAGGGGCTTCCCAGCGATCTTGAAGGCCGCACTCTCGCACAACTGAGCGATTTGCACATCGGCCCGAAAGTTGACGACGACTACATCATCGAATCGTTCCGGCGCGTGCAAGAAGTGTCGCCGGATTTTGTCGTGTCCACGGGAGACTGGATTACCTATCGCGGAGCGAGTCAGTTTGAACAGCTTCGACGCGTCCTCGCGCACGCGCCTCACGGCAAACTCGGGACAGTTGGAATACTTGGCAATCACGATTACGGATTTAACTGGCGGATGCTGGATGTGGCAGATCATGTGACGGCGATTGCGCGCGATGCGGGAGTGATCCTTCTACGGAACGAAACGCAAACGGTGGCAGGATTGCAATTCATCGGACTCGACGATTTGTGGAGTCCGCGATTTAATCCCGCGCGGCTCGTGATGGATAGAGAGCAAGACGCATCGACAATCGTTCTGTGCCACAATCCCGACGGCGCGGATTTGCAATTTTGGGGAGGATATTCCGGGTGGATTCTCGCCGGCCACACACACGGCGGCCAGTGCAAGCCGCCATTTCTTCCGCCGCCTTTGTTGCCTGTGAAAAATAAACGCTACACCTCGGGCGCGTTCGATTTAGTTGGAAATCGCCAAATGTACATCAGTCGCGGAGTCGGACACTTGCTGCAGGTTCGTTTCAACGTGCGGCCAGAAATTCCGATTTTTCGGCTGCGAAATGCCTAAGCGGCACTACTTCCGACCTCGCCAATCTCTCAACTGAAGGTCGCCATCTTTCCGAGTTACACGAATGAGAAGCGCTACGAGCACGCTACAAACAAATATCACTACAAACCACGTGACCGCTAACCTCAACACTCCTGCGCCGATCAGGCCTGCTAATACCAGAACAATTATGTCGAGACTGCCTCTAAGCGCAAGCCTCCGTCCACGAGGGATCGGTCTGTTCCACCATCGCGTCATAGACGGATGGTATCGAATTCTTCGGATCGCGTCACTCTCGACCGTCTCCAGATTGCCGATGGATAAATGGGTGCCGCGCCAGGACAAACCACAATCGGCAACTGAAATCGCGCCACGCGCATCAGATTTTTCTTGAAAGCAAAGCCCCATAAGCGCAGAATTACGCAGGGTTATGTGCTCCTAATCCATCTAATGTCGTAGAATTTCGTTCAGGGTACGGTTGTGGCAGGAGGCCATCCATATGCAACCCATCGATCGCAGAACTTTTCTCGGCAGTCTGGCAGGCTCGCTGCTTCTGGCGTCCGCGCCGGCGGTTTCCGCCATCAAACCGTTCGCCGGAATTTTGAAGGCGCCTCCCCGTCCCGTCGTCTCTCCCGACGCCTGCTGGCTCGACGTAGCCGGCCCCTTCGTCACCTCAAACGCGAAACTTGGAATTGCCACTCAGTTTGTACTGACGGCCACTTGCTTCCCCGGCATCGAAGGTTTCCGCGATCCGAAAAATCAGACGGCATATCAAATTTTGATGTACGACCCCAGCGGCAAGGAAATTAAATTAGATAACAACGGTCGATACGATATTCCCGCTCTGCACACCACTCTCGTTGACGTCGGTGACCTCTGCCATGGACAGGAATTCTGGGGCGGCGCGCGAATCCGTTTGGCGCCATCCGCGGGACAAGTGCAGCACGCCGGCGATTTATTCAGCGCCGGTTTTGTGCGCTGGCAGACGGCCAACAATTTCGATAACGTTCACGCGCATCCCGCTGCGCCGCAGCAAGCCATCGGACACTTCAACTATTCCATGCCGCTTCCCGCGCTGGCCGATTATCACTGCATGTTTTCGCTCTTCAACCCGAATGACATTCCTTCCGTCGGCACAATTCGCGTCGTAGATCGCATGGCGCAAACGGTTGTCGAGCGCAGCTACAATTTGCCGCCCCACCAAACCCTGCTCTATTCACTGGAAACTTTGAAAAATTTTGAATCGCCCGGTGAAGGCCTGGCCATCACCCCGCTTCAAGAAAAGAAAATGGCGGATGGCGGCGTGATCGTCGTGCACAACACTTCCGAAGCGGTTTCATTCGCGTACACGATGATGAAGTCCCGCCAGGGCGGCACATTCACCGTCGAACATCCGCTGCATTTTTCCGCGGATGTGGCCACGAAGCCCGCGCGTCTGACTCCCTACGGCGCGAACAAAAGTTATCCAGCGGAAGCTCTGCTCTACACGCCGCTGCTTTTTGCCGGACAGAAATTGGGTGGACTGGAATTTGAATCCCACTTTTATTTGAGCGCCAGCCAGTGGCTGGAAGAGGCGCTGTGGCTGATGCCCTTCGTCACCACCGGCGAAGGCGATATCGCCTGG